>CADAAF010000001.1 GCA_902785805.1 uncultured Bacteroidales bacterium
GACGTACCTTTGCTGCACAATGCAAATGAGACGGAAAATACGGAGGCTGTCCTACATAGTGCTGCCGCTTGTTTGGGCGGCGGTTGTATGTATGTCATGCGGGACGGCGAAAGACGATGAGCCGCAGATAACTGAGACATGCGCCGTCCTCCGCACTGCCGACAGCCTGCGCGCACAGGGGATACTGATTGACGACAGTATAGCCCTTGCCCGTGCTGTCACAACCCTCGGCAGTCACCAACGCCGCTATGCGGACGATTACGTGCGAGCCTGCTATTACTACGGACGTATTTTGCGACAACGCAGCAACTACACCGCCGCCATGCAGACATTCATCAACGCTATACACACGGAAACCACGAGACACGACATCAAGGGAAGGGTGTACAGCAATATGGGCTCACTGTGTCAAAAATCAAGTGAATTTGAATTGGCATACCAAATGTATGAAAAGTGTGCAGAACAATTCATGGCCGCCAAAGACACGACAATGTATTATTACGCATTAAATGCGATGGCTTTCGAACTGGCGGAACAGAAAAAGAAAAAGGAAACATGTGCCTTGTTAGGTCAGATTGAACAGGAATGTAAATCAACAGAGGTGCTTACCAAAATTTGGGAGACAAAGGCAAGAATGTACATGCACACGGAGCAGTATGACTCGGTAATACATTGTGTAAACATATTGCACAAAAACAGTTATACGTATGCTATAACTTATGTCCTCAAAGCACAGGCATTCTGGGGACTGGGACAAAATGATTCAGCCCTTTATTATGCAAGGCACGTTATGCAAATGCCGGATGCATCTGATGTGGACAAATACAATATGCTCTATATCACATCCAATTACGACCCTTCTATTGACAAGCAGGAAGTGTTGAAGCAGACTTCGGAAAGAGCTGACATAAACAACCACAAGATCAAACCTGAAAAGAAGCAGTTGGCTGTTGCCGTTATGTTGCTCCGGCAGGATATGGACAGAAAGCCGGACTACAAATGGCTGTACGCCGCCATCCTCACTGCACTGCTTATGACTGCTTTGGTTGCCGGAAGACACATCGTTACACGGAAAAAACACGCCGCAGAAAAAAGAAAACGGCTGGAAGATACGGCAAACTACAACCGCTTCCTGAAACAGGCGGAAACACTACTTGCCGAAATGGAAAACACCTGCACCATCATGCGGCAGTGTCAGGACATAAAGACACAATTGTGCTGGAACGACTACGGACAGATGTGCCGTGTGATAAACAAGCAGTTCAGCCTCCTTGCCGACAGACTCGGGCAGATTGACGGCATTCACGAAACAGACATCAGGCTCTGCGTACTGGTGCTGATTGGGTTCAGTCTTGAAACAATAGCGGACATTCTGCCCTGTTCGCCGAACAGTGTGAAGACGCTGAAAAGACGAACCGCTCTCAAACTGGGAACCAACAGCCGTGATTTGCGTATGTTCCTGCTCAAAATGGCGGCAAATATGCCTGTATAGTCTTGTTGGCGGCAAATTGTCTACCTCTAAAAAATGCATTAAGTTCATTTACAGTTGTTTGACTACAAGCAATTGTACACCTTTTTTTTCGTTATTTCTCAATAGGAGCAGTACTTTTGCGCTCGGAAAAACGCATTTCCGCAATTATTCATTGTTTAACCTTAATTGTTTTCTAACTATGAAACACTTTAATTTGCTCTTGCTGTTTGTCAGCTCGATTCTGGCGTTTGCGCCTACCGTAAAGACCACCGCTTTAGATGACGAAGTGGAAATCGAACCTTATTGCTGATGCAGATTTTAAATATATGAGCATATATGAAAAGATATTTTAATACACTAATACTACTATTCTGCATTCAGTACGTGTATTCTTCATACGATTTTAAGTGCGCAAATGTGGATGGTCAATTTATTTACTATAAAATTAACAATGACGGTAAGTCTGTAAGCGTAACTTACGATAAAGATACAAGACTACATTTTAGTGATAGCACATATCTTTCGTTTTTTTGTGATACAATGAGGATACCCTCTTACGTAGAATATTCCGGAAATAAATATAAAGTTACTTGCCTCTCACAAAATGCATTTACAAATAGTAATAAAAAAATAAAAGTATTGATGTTGCCCGAAACAATAGACTCTATTTATTTGTATCTTCAACGTGGAGATAGTTACTATGCGTATAAAAGTGCTTTTTATTGGAACAATTTTGAACAGATTATTATAGATAGTCATAATTCACATTACGCAACATTTGATGGCATACTTTACACAAAAGATACTACGACACTTTTGGTCTATCCTGCCGCAAAGAAGACTGATTCTGTTTATGTTCGTCAAGGAGTTACAACTATCGGGATCGGAGCATTTTCAAATGCGCTAAATATAAGGTATTTAGAGTTTTCTCTATCTGTAAAATATATTCAAGAAGAAGCATTAACCGGTGCAGATTCGTTATCTCATCTGGTAATACAAGATAGTGTGGAAACAATCTTAGATGAGGCATTGGATTGCTTAAGCCTAACTCATCTGTCATTAGGAAACGGATTGAAATATGTAGGAGGATATTTTGTCATATCTGATTCCCTCCTTAATATATCTTGCAGGGCGCAGACTCCACCTAAAATAATAAATTCGGCATCTCATTTCTTATGGAAAGTCATAGATAATGGCAGTTCACTTTATGTTCCCCGCAAGAGTCTGAATCTGTATAAGCAGGCAGAAGGATGGAGTCAGTTTAAGAATATCTATCCCATTGAGCCGCCGATTGTGTCGGGCGTTAATAACGCGGAGGTCAGTTGGGTACAGAACTTCTCCGCTACGGGATATGTATGGACGCTCTACTTGGATGAAGCCCAAACACAACCGTACTTGCAACTAACTTTTGACAAGGGCGGACACCTCACGAACATAGACCTCAATCGACCGAATGTCCCGCAACTGCCTGCCGAAGAAGGAGACAAGCAAGAAGACAAACGCTATGCCGAGTACTACTCGTTCACCATCACCGGATTGGATGCTGACACCAAGTATTACTACACACGGCAAACATTGGCGGGCGAAAGAGTGATTGACGAGGAGACCGGCTCGTTCGAGACCTTGCCTGACGGTGCGCCTACGGGCATCAATCCGCTGCTGTTTGAACCCTCGCCGCAGAAGACCTTCGAGAACGGTATGCTCCGCATCCGCAAGAACGACAACACCTACAACGTCAATGGAACGAAGGTAGAATAGCGATACGCACTCTTTCTAACAGGGTTCTATGTTATCGAAAGGACATAGAACCCTTTTTTACGTTATTTTGATGGAATAAGTGTAGTTTTTTACGTTATTTTGATGGAATAAGTGTATGTTTTTATACTTATTTTAACAGAATAAGTGCAAAATTATTTGCGTCATCGAAGTAAACACATTACCTTTGCGGGCAAAAATCAACAAGTTATATGTTACGGCGTAAATTTACATCGGTTATCGAAAAATACCTTACCGAAGATAACGATAAAATACTATTGGTGAATGGTGCTCGTCAGATAGGTAAATCTTATCTTATTCGCTATGTTGGAACAAAATTATTCCGGCATTATATAGAGATTAACCTGCAAGAAGATAAAGAAAATCAAGCAGTTTTTGCTAATGTACACAGCACGCAGGAGATGTATCTTCAGGTGGCGGCACTTGCTAAAACTAAGCTTGGCAATAAGTCGGATACTTTGATATTTTTAGACGAAATACAAGCATATCCACATTTGCTCACTATGCTCAAATTTCTTAATCAGGAAGGTGTATATCAATTTATAGCCTCCGGCTCACAATTAGGCATAGCCCTATACGAAACACCTTCTGTGCCGATGGGAAGTGTGGCGATAGAGACAATGTACCAACTTGATTTTGAGGAGTTTCTTTGGGCATACGGGGTTGACGAACACGCTATAGACGAGATAAAGCAATATTTTGACAATAAACAATCATTACCTGATGGTATGCACCGCTATATGCTGCAACTCTTCCGCTATTATCTGCTCGTGGGCGGATTGCCGGAAGCCGTCAATAAGTTCTTACCCGCACGCAATATCCGTGAAGTAAGGAATGTGCATAAGTCAATCCACGAACTTTATCGCACGGATGCGTCACAGTATGACCGTGAGCGCAAACTGCTGATTCGGCGCATATACGATATGATTCCAAGCCAATTGGAAAACAAGAAAAAACGCATCGTCTATAAGAACATTGAGAGTAAAAAAGGCAAACGTTTTTCCGATTACCAAGACGAATTGGAATACCTTATCGAGTCGGGCATTACGCTTGATGTCAAGGCAGTCAGTCAGCCTCAATATCCGTTAGCCGAGTCATCGTCCAAGAACTTAATCAAACTCTATCTGAACGATGTGGGACTGCTTACTTACTTGCTGTACGGTATGAACATAAACGCCATTCTGCAAAATGAACAGAGTATTAATTTAGGTGCTGTCTATGAGTCGGTAGTAGCACAAGAACTGCGCGCACATGGATATGAACTCTATTACTATGATAATAAGAAAAAAGGTGAAGTGGATTTCCTTATCAATGATACCCGCTTCGTTCAGGTCCTACCCATAGAGGTTAAGTCGGGAAAGGATTATACAGAGCATAGCGCATTGTCCAAATTTTTAAAAGAAAAAGAGTATCACATACATCAAGCCATCGTTTTCTCTAACGAGCAAAAAGTATATCAGGAACAGGGTATCCTGTATATGCCGATATATTACGCGATGTTCCTTCGTCAATATCCATCCAATGACGTTATCCTTCCTGAATTAGAATATCCCGCCTGAATGTAGCCGAGGTGTGATGCTATTGATAGGAAGAAAGGACATAATCGCGCAGCCATTGGTCAATGTCCTCTATTTCAGTATTGATATGCTTGCGCACAATCTGTCGGCGGTGGTAGATGGTCTGCTTCTGCACGTTGAGCAGTATGCCCATATCGCTGTCGGATGCCCCGATGATAGTCAGAATGGCAAACTGCATATCCGACTCCGTGAGTTGGGGATACTCGCGCCGCAAGCGGCTGACGGCACCGTCTAACGACTGATCGACAGACTGAATCAGCGCGTCCAAACTCTCCTTGTTCATCGTCAGTTGTTCGTCACGATAAGTCTTGAGCCATTTGGGAAACTCCACCTCGTCCCCACGCAGGCGTTGCAACTCTATTTCGCGCGTCAGACTGACTTTCTGCTTGAGACGCTCTAATGCTAATTCCAACTGCTGCTTGTATTTGTTCTGCAACGACCTGAGCCGCGCTGATTGCTCGCGGCGGCGGAGACGCGCAATGTACCATAAGACGGCAAACAGAGCCATGAGTACGATTAACAGCAAAACCAAAATAACGGATACCGTACGCTGGTATTGCCGCTCGCGTTGCGCTTCTGCTGCTAATTGCTGCTCGCGCGCCACGTCGTAATGGAGCGACAAAGCATAAGTACGTGCCCCTGCGTCACGCTGCAACTCCTCTATCTTGCGGTCGTAAAGGTCTAACAGCTCTGCGTATGCACTGTCACGATGACCCTGCGCATAGAGTAACCGGCTGTGCCAATACGTATAGGTCTGCTCAAACCAATAGGTATAGGACGAATCAGTCGGCTGAAGACGTTGCAAATAGTAGGAAGCCGAATCGGTCGTATGACGCGCAAGGTGCATCTCCACAATCTCCGAGTAGCGGGCATGAGCGCCGTATTCCTCTGCCAGCAAACGGCATACTTGCAGCCTTTTTTCAATACTGTCCGGAAAGCACAACTGGTAGCGATAGGCTTCTATGTCTAATTGGAGTACGTCGCTTTGGGCGAGAGAGGCATAGCCGGAGGCTTGGTCAAAGAAAAAAAGCACGGAGTCACGTTCGCCGCCGGTTAATGATGTGGTGCGCGCTATGTCGCGGTAAGCGCAAGCCAAATACACATAATTGTCCGTCTGAAGAAGCAACGGGATGGCATGGCGGTAATAGTCCCGCGCTATATCGTAGAGCATTTCACTCTCGGACGTGTTGCCCAAGTGAAACCATGTCAAGCCCAGTAACCTGTCGCGCTGCGCGGCTTGCTCAGCCGAAAGATGAGAGGCGTCAAGGTCGGACAGCAACTGCTCCGACTGCTTGAGATAGTAAATGGACGTTTCATATTCGCTGTTATGGTTGGACGATGTGCCTTGCAGGTAGTACTGCTCCGCTTCATTCAGCGTTTTTTCCGCGTCCGAAACGGATGAACGGCACCCCTGTCCGCATAAAAATGCACCTAAAAACAGAAAAAATAAGCCCCGTACAACTTTATTTTTCATAAATAAAAACAAATATCTAATTTTGTGCGATTTAACTATGGCTCTTATATAAAGCCGTACAACTCGTAAATATGGTCATTTGGAAAATATGCCCGACCTTTGCACCCGATTTCAATGCGTAATAACGGCGCAAAATTCGCATATTTTAACCAAATAAAAAAATTATGAAAATGAAAAAAACTTTTTGTCTGTTCCTGACCGCGCTTTTGTCGGTTATCGGAACGAGCGCATACGCGCAAAGCGTACTCATTGACGGATTGTACTACACCCTCAACGGCGAGAAGAGGACCGCCGAAGTGGCTGTACAAAACAAGGAGGATGTGGTTGGCGATATTGTCATCAACAGCTCTGTTACTTGGGAGGGAACCGACTATACTGTAGAAAGCACGGCGGACTATGCTTTTAAGGAATGTAAGCAATTGACTTCCATCGTTTTGCCGGGCACCTTGCGTAGATTAGGAAAATGTTCGTTTCTCAACTGTTCCGCACTCGCTTCGTGTCTCATTCCTGACTATACGATAGATACTATTCCGTATGAAGCTTTATATGGGACGGCTCTTTCGGAATTTCGTATTCCCGAAGGGGTTGTTTATATAGAGGAACGCTCCTTTGAGAAGATGACAAAATTGGAGCGGGTGTATCTACCTAATTCGGTGCAGGAAGTCAGTCCTTATGCCTTTAATGAGCAATATCCCGATCCGCTGAAAGAGCCGATATATAATGATCGCCTTTTTGTCCGCATGCCCCGCAAATATAGCGGTAAATACTCGATTCCATCGGGTATTGAAGTGATTTGCGAAAACGCATTTTTCGGATGTCAAAACATCACAGCACTCACTATTCCAGAAGGGGTAAAACGTATTGAACGATACGGGCTGTGTTTTAATCAAGGCAAGATCACTCAAATTGATTTGCCCGCATCCTTAGAATATATTCAGGAAGAGAGCATTTTAGGAAGTTTTATCAAGAAAGTCACTGTCGCAGAGGGCAACAAAAGATATAAGACATGGAACAATATCCTTTTTACCATCAATATGGATACGACAGTCTATTGTCCTCCCGCTATGGACTATGTGCATTATACTCTGCCTGAATCGGTGACGCATATCGGCTCATTTTCTTTTAGGGGTGCGCATGCTGATTTGACATTAACCAATGTAAAAACCATAGGAAAGTATGCGTTTTGGGGTAATAACCTGGGGTATTACAATGGAAAATTCGTTTTACCGGAAACAATAGAAGAGATTGACGATTATGCTTTTAGCCAGTCTTATACAATGGAGGAAGTGACCATTCCGGCATCTGTGAGGAAAATGGGTGAGGCAGTCTTTGAGATCTCGGAAATGAAAAAAGCCAATATCTATAACGATTGCATCGGTGCAGAACAATTCCATTTGTGCGAAAAATTAGAAACCATAGAATTAGGTGAGAACATAAAGCAGATAGCCACAAACGCTTTTTTCCAATGCTACAGCCTGTGGTATATCCGTATGCCGAAAGCCAACGACTGGTTCCGAACCATAGATGGTGTCCTCTATACGGCTGACACTACCGAATTAGTGCTTTATCCCCGCAAACACGATGGCGATGAGATTGTCCTTCCGCAGCAAATTGAGTCCTTGCGTACGGCCTCTCTGAGCGGAGTGAACATACGTAAGTTGGTGCTTTCAACTCAAGTACAGTCGCTGGGTAATGAGTTGTTCGGTCCTTCTTCAATGTACGGAGCAAAAGAAGTCGTTCCGCATATTGACACCATTGTAGCACCAATGATGTCTGTTCCGCAAACCAATGACAGCACTTTTGGTCGTTTGGCGCGGGCTAACACCGTTCTCTTGGTGCCCAATGACTCATTGGCTGACATATACCGCAGTCTCAATGTATGGAAAGACTTTATCATCAAGGTGGACGGCAGCATCGTGAAGAATCAGGGCGAAGAGCAAACCGTTCAGACCGAACCCGATGAGCAAAGCGTCTTCTTCACGTGGCCTTCGGTCGAGGGTGCCGCCTCCTACACGCTCATCATCTGGGCGAACGAGGAACGCACCGAAAAAGTGTGCACGCTGGTCTTCAATTCAATGGGACAACTCATCGAAATCAACTTCTCCAAGAACGCTCCTGCCAACCGGCGCAATGCCGCATACGAAGCCATGTCCACTCTCTCGTTCCGCGTAACCGGCCTGAACGAAAGTACTGCCTATTGGTTCACCATTACCGCGTCTGATAACTGGGAAACAGTGCTATACTCCTATGCCGGTTCGTTCCAAACATTAGGCAAACAGGTTCCGACCGACCTGCGCTCCACAATGGACACCCCGTCTGATGCAACCCGCAAATACATCTCCAACGGGCAATTGTTCATCAAGAAGAACGGCATACTCTATGACGGGATAGGCAATATCATTAACCGATAACAATTAAAAAACAGAATACTATGAATACAGCAAAACGTTTTAAATTGCTTGTGAGCTTTCTGCTCACTGTGTCTTTCACGTGCGGCATTATAGCTCAAAATCCGCCTGCTCCCGACTATTCGTGGCGATTGGATAGCATCGTTTACGCGCTTGCTCCTTACGCTTCGGAGAATGACGGCAGTCGTGTCAGTCCGATAGTTAATATCACCTACACCTATGATAACAACGCTATTACGCAGTTAGGCACACTCCGTATGCAATACCAAGACTCTGTTCAGACCATTCCAACCCGTAAAAAGATCTATACCTTGAATGTGGACAGCGGGAAATACTTGGAGGACACGTATGCGACTGCAACATCAGAGTTTCCTGTCCAACGGCTGCTCTGTATGGCAGACAGCGTCAAGAGCGTGTATGACAATGAAGGTCGTCTTATCCGCACTATCCGCAACTACGACTATATCATCTTGCGTATGAATGGGATAAGCGGAAATATGAGCGATACGGAATGGATTCCATCTTCCCGCCAAATCCGTTGGGAAAACGAGGATTTAGCCATAGAGTGTGATTATACGTATGACCCTTCAAGCCGTTCTTGGAAAACAGGACAGGATAGTATCCGCAGCACGTATATCAACCATATCTTGGTGATGAAAGAGCATATCACCGACCGCACTTTCCATCCGAACGGCTCGTTGGCTTCCTTCCAAACAAACGTACATTCCTACAATGAGTTGGGAGTGGAAACATTTATGGTCATCCGCCACGAAAGCAGGAACACGAACAATATGCCGGTTTCCATTTCGGACACAAGGTATGTTCCCGGAGACTCTGTCAAACAGGTAGAAGAAACGGTTTATACTTACGATGATGCCAACCTCCTCCTTTCCGTCAGCCGCGAGGAGCGTACCGTTGACCTTGCATCGGGTTTGACGCTCCGCCAAGCCGACTATGTGTATGAAAATGACGAGTGGCGGTTGAAAGAAGAGAAAGAGTGGATTCTCCAACCGCTTCGTACAGGCAGTCATAAAGTCCTGTTGAGCAGGGAAGACAGTTATCCCGACAACGGACAGGAGAAACACCACTATATCCGCTATGATGGAGACTACAATATGGTGTTGGATATTGACTCGTCCATAGACTACAGGGGTATGTGGTTCTACAGGCGCATAGAATATACAAATGGTGAGGAATCTTATAGTCGTATGGACTATGATGATCCTGCCTTTGGCGGAAAGATGACCAAGTCCGAAAAAATCTATTCTGATGAATACAAGCAAGTAATGTCGGTTAACCAACAGGGATGGAGCGGAGACAACGGAGCATCGTGGCGCTATGACACCCTTCGTACCACGCTTCGGTACTATGCGAACGGTTTCGACGAAGATATAGAGCGTGAAAAATATGACACAGACAAACAAATTTGGACGTTCTACGATAGTTTTCGTACACGAACTGTCTTTGATGCAGAAGGCAATCCTGTTTCAGCAACAACGTACTTAAAACAGAGTGTTGCAGAAAGTAGCGGTTGGAGAGAATTATACCGTTACACATTCATCTATGATTCGACTTTTGACCTGTATTTACGTAAAATGACAGCATCAAGAATTATCACTTCGGACGGTGTGACAATGGGTGAATCAGACGTAACCAGACAATCGGTTGGAAATTACTATAGCAAAAATTCCAAATATATAGGAATCGGTATGGAAATCGGTATCGAAAAGAAATATGTCATCAAAACAGAGCAGAATGAAGATGGTCGTTCGGGGCATCTTTACATATATACGTATGTGGATTCAAGTGACACTTGGAAAATAAGTTATCGTATTGACGCAACATATTTCCCTGAACCGGGTTGTCAGGAAGTAGCTTCCCGCTACACGTTCGGTACAGATAACCCTCTTATCCATGTAGATGGCGATAAGTATGAAAATCTGGAACTATTCTCCGACACATTCGACATCTTTGACTCTTACGGCACGTATATTGAGCAGCACGCATACTATTGGGAAGGCGAAACCTTGCTATGCGACACAATTATCCGCAACCAACCCATTTACGATGAGCAAGGACGGCTGATTGAGCGGATTGAGTGGAAACAGGACGAGACAGGCAATCATCCGCAGACCGTCTATCACTATTTCTTCCGACCCGATGGAACGCGCTACAACTGTGCTGCCTTTGCCCACTATACCAACGGCGTTCGCAACCGCACTTGGAATATGGAGGACATCGCGGGCGACATACGTTGCGATGAGCAGGGACGGGTTGAGGAGCAAGTGTATTATGCTGTTGCCGACCCGTTTGCCGATGAACCTTCCTTGATTCCTGCCAAGCGCACGGTGAATATCTATGAAGGCGACCAAGCCCATTGGTACAAGCAGGAGCAGTATAAATGGGTTGACAACCAATGGATAGCCGCAGCACCCGTCTATCGGGGGATAGCCGCCTGTCCGAGGCTGACTTTTGACGAGCAGCACAATATCACCGACTATGCCCGTGGTGAAGAAGCCTATCATCTCACGTATGGAACAGCCCTGTCTGACGAGCCTGTTCTGTCGCCTGCCGCGTTTGGCATTGCCGATGAAGATATGTTTCTGTACACCAATTGGCTTAATCCGAACGAGATAAAAGCGCGCCTGCTGACCGCTCATCACCAATCGGAAGACCGCACAGCCGTTCTGAGCAGTACGACACACTATATGGCGCGGTTCTACTATACACCGCTGCGGGAAAACAACAATCCCGTGGAGACGGAAACAGAGCAGGGTACGACCGTTGACCCGAACGAGAATTCAGTTACCTTCACGTGGCCATCCGTCAGTGGCGGTGCTGCCTATACGCTCATTATTTGGGCGAATGAGGAACAAACGGAGAAGATATGCACCTTGTATTTGGCGGCTGACGGCACTTTGATTTCGATTGATTTTTCGCGCGCACCGCGCCGCAGAATGGCTACTGACTATCAGCCAATCCTGTTGAACGCCACAATAGAGAACTTGTTGCCGCAAACCCGCTACTGGTACACTATAGAAGCCTACGATGATGCTCGGCTACTTATTGATACCGCGCAAGGAACGTTTATGACCCTCGGCACGACTGACATCAGTCCAACCGAGAAAGATAATGCGGCACAACCCCTCAAAGTCCTTCAGAACGGACAACTGATAATTATTCACCCGCAAGGCACCTATAATGCACAAGGGCTACAGATACAATAACGAACTTTATAAAAGTACCACACAATGAAAACACTCTGTTATCGGTTATTGTTGCTCGCTACTATTTTAATGCTATCGGAGAGGAGCGTTCTCGCCCAGGACACACCCGACAGCGTCACGGTGGATGCCGCCGAAACGACCGCCTATTTCACGTGGCCTACCGACGAAGCGGCGCAATCCTATCAGATTGATATATACAAGGACGGCGGCGTATTCTGTCACCTCACACTTGGCGACAAAGGAAAACTGCTCGGCATTTCGTTCTCCGCACCTGAGAGAAAAAGCAGCCACGAACTGGCGGAAACCTTCTCGTTCCTTGTGACAGGTCTTGATGCTGCCACGCGCTACAATTTTGTCCTCTCGGCGTTGGATGCTGACGGAAAGCCCCTCCACGTCTATATCGGCGACTTTGCCACTACAGGCTACAGCGGTCTGACCCGTGGAGGAGGCGACGAGGTCATACCCACACCGCCCATCATCCCCACCAATCCCGAACTCAACACGGACGTAATGAATGTGCCGGTCGGTCCAACCGGACGTAGTAAGCGGTACGAGAGCGGAAAGGTAGTCATCATAAAGGGCACAGACAGGTATTCGCTTCAGGGCAAAAAACTGTAGAAAAGGCTTTACAATGACGAAAAAGGCGGACGCACATCCGCCTTTTTTTCGTCTTCTACTTAAAAAACAAAAATTGATTTGCTTACCTCTGCCACTTTTGACTACCTTTGCGGCGTTATGGTAATCAAAACAAAAGAATAATACTATGAAACAGTTGATTGAATGTGTTCCTAACTTTTCAGAGGGACGTAACAAACAGGTGATTGACCAGATCGTAGCCGCCATCGCTGCTACAGAGTTGAACGGAGAGAAAGTGCGCGTCTTGGACGTGGACCCGGGAGAGGCTACCAACCGCACGGTAGTCACTTTCGTAGGCGAACCGAAGGTAGTGATGGAAGCCGCCTTGAAAGGTGCTGCCAAAGCCGCCGAACTCATTGATATGCGCCTACACCACGGTGCTCATCCCCGTAGCGGTGCCACCGATGTATGCCCGCTCATTCCCGTGGCGGGTATCACCTTGGAGGAGTGTGCCGAACTCGCGCGAACACTCGCCAAACGCATGTGGGAAGAGTTGCAGATTGCCTGCTATTGCTACGAGGCTGCCGCTTACAAACCCGAACGTCGCAACCTCGCTGTATGCCGTGAAGGCGAGTACGAGGCGCTGCCCAAGAAGATGACCGACCCGGCTTTGCGTCCCGACTTCGGACCCGACTCCTACACCGAACGCGTCGCTACTGCTGGTGCTACCAATGTCGGCGCACGTAACTTCCTGATTGCCGTCAATTTCAACCTCAATACCACTTCTACCCGTCGTGCTATGGCGGTTGCTTTCGACGTGCGCGAAAAAGGACGCAAGATGCGCGAAGGTGGCAGCCTGACAGGCAAAGTACTGCGGGACGCTAACGGCGAAGAGATGTGGCAGCCCGGCACGCTCAAAGGCTGCAAGGCTATCGGATGGTACATCGACGAATACGGCATAGCGCAGGTAAGTATGAACATCACCGACATCACGCAAACACCGCTCCACGTCGCTTTTGAGGAAGTCAGCCGTGCTGCTGCGGCTCGAGGTATGCGTGTCACCGGTGCCGAGATTGTCGGTCTCGTGCCAAAATGCGCGCTCATTGATGCCGGCAAGTACTACCTCGCACGTCAGCAACGCTCGCTCGGTATCACAGAGGACGAAATCATCCGTATGGCAGTCAAGTCAATGGGATTGGACGAACTCAAACCCTTCAACCCCAAAGAGAAAGTGATTGAGTATATGATGATTGACGAGAAGGAGCAGGCGGAGAAAGAGCGTCTTATCCGTATGACCTGCAAAGGTTTCGCCATTGAGACTGCCTCCGAATCGGCGGCTCCCGGTGGTGGTTCTATTTCGGCATATATGGGCGCACTCGGAGCGGCACTCGGCACGATGGTCGCTAACCTCAGTGCCCACAAACGCGGTTGGGACGACCGTTGGGAGGAGTTCTCCAAAGTAGCCGAAGAGGGACAGCAGGTTATGAACGAACTGCTCGCTTTGGTGGACGAAGACACGGCTGCCTTCAACAAGATTATGGCTGTCTTCGCTATGCCCAAGTCCACACCCGAAGAGAAAGCCGCACGGGCCGAAGCAATGGAGGAGGCTACCTTGTATGCAACCAAAGTGCCTCTCCGCACTATGCAGACGGCTATGCGTGCTTTCCCCGTCCTGAAGGCAATGGCGGAAAAGGGCAATCCTGCTTCGGCTTCTGACGCAGGTGTGGGAGCACTGGCTGCCCGTGCTGCCGTGCGCGGTGCCGACATGAACGTGCGCATCAACGCCGCCGGACTGAAGAACCGCGATAATGCCGACCGCCTCATTGCCGAAGCCGCAGCCCTCGTCCAACAAGCCGAGTCCGCCGAAAACGAAGTCCTCGCCTTGGTGAACGCCAACATCAACCGCTAATCGGTATAACCCCTGCCGGACATAACACCGGACAGATATAACCGCTATTGGATACTATCTCGGACAGATATATCCCCTGGCCTGATATAATACCGAACCTGACCGTTTCCGTCTCGTTTCCATTCCGCTTCCATTTCCCTGTCGGATACGGAAACGAGTCGAAAACGACACGAAAACGACACGAAAACGAACCCTACCTCTTTGACTTTAGTACTTTTTGCACCCGTCATTGTAACATAGCGAGTTGCATTACTACTTACGACAAAAGTGTGACTTAACTATTATTTATCAAGAATCATTAACGCGAGAGACAGCAAATACAACGACCTCAAGACTTTAGGAATTGAAGAGGTATAAATGACACAAGCGCTTATCATATTATTCGGCATTATCGTTCTTGCAGCGGTATTAGCTTATCTGTTTCGGCAACAGATAAAGTACTTGTATGCCAAACAGCAAGCGAAACGTGAGAAAGAACGTCAGGAACGAGAAGCGGAGAAAGCACGATTAGAACAAGAGCGGTTACAACGCGAAGCGGAAGAACGGGAGCGTAAGCGCAAACAAAAAGAAGCCGCTTATGCCATTCTTCAAGACCATGCAGAAGAACGGCGCGTATTCTATGTGGCTATCACACGCGCCAAACGTGCATCTTACGTGCTCTTCGACAAACAATATCCCTCTTTGTTTGTAACAGAATTGGGAGGCATGAAAGAGGAGGACGATATAGGTGGCAGAATCTGTCCACGATGCGGAAAGGGCAAATTGATGTTCACCAAAGACGGCTATGCTAAGAATGGACATTTCTATACCGTTCGGCGTTGCACAAACAAGGAGTGCGATTTGAAAGATGATATTATCTTCTTTGATCCCCGAAAAGAGCCCTATGAAGTGCTTGATTTTGACCAGTTCCTCAAACGCAAGCGGGTAACTTCCGCAGAACAAGCGCATATCAGCGTGGGCACTTCTCCGGATTTCACTAATCCGGTATTGCTTATCCCGTGTGCCGCAGAATCTCCGCAAGGATTAGCTCTAACTCTTGATCCGCGTTATGACAGATACGACCTCGGTAAGTTCTACACTCAACATGTCCGCCAAAACGACCTTGCCGTTTGCATCCAACATAACGGAAGTATGGAAAGATATTTATTGACAATAAGAAAAACAAATACAATCTCATCATGAAACATTTATCTTTCCTTTTAGCCGTGACGGCATTGGCACTAACGGCATGTAACAACAAATTAACTCCGGAGCAGGCAAAGAATGCTGTAATGCAGGGAGAGACCGACAGATTACCCATTCTGTTACAAAACCTTACATTAGTGGATGATATCACCATAGATAGTCTTCAGCTTCTCGTGACGGATGAACCTATGCAAGGTATGCTATATACCACATGGAGAAGAGGAAAGAAGACGCAAACAATCATCGTTCAAGTAGATAGCATTCGTACAGATTTAAACAGGAAAAATTACATCCAATGGGAGAGCAACTGGGAGGATGCTGCCAGAGCATATTTTATCAAAAGTTTAGGATTCTAACCTCCTCGCCCTGCCCGCTAAATCAAATGGATAGGCAGAGATAAATCTCTTGATTTGGTACAAAATAAAATATAACTATCATGAAAAAACTATTCATCTTTCTTATTGCAGCTGTGATGACCATTGGTATGGTCGCACAAGAGCAATCGCAATTTAATGCAGTTAACCACGAGACAAACTCTGCGCTTAGGTACAAATTGTATCCCACATTCAATATGTGGACTTATCTTAAATTAGACACCCAGACAGGGCGTGTTTCTATGCTGCAATTTTCAATCAATAGTAGGACGGATGAAGGAGAGATTTATATTGGAATTCCAATGGAAACTTATATCGGAAACGATGCTAAAAATGGGCGATACGAGTTATATCCCACTTCCAATATGTGGACGTTCTTGATGATAGACCAAATTAACGGGAATACGTATCATATTCAATGGTCCAATAAGGATATAACATATAATCAACTATATCGCATAAATTAACTCATGCAAAGGGCGATTCCATGCTACCCAAAATCAAAGATGGCGATATCTGTATCTTCGTACGGCGGTCGCTATACCATCAAACTCAACCCTCACTTTGATCCTATCGAACTTGATGAATTTGATGACTACAAAACAATGGGCATCTTTAAGTGTGTTCTGTAATTATGGCAAATCACGACATATGGCATTGGCAGGAATCAGGAACAGCATGGAAAGGCGTTGGAATCTACCATGTTACCTTGACTGTGCCAAGTCGTGAGCCGTTGTTAGGAAAACTGGTCATTCCTAATAACGACCCCAAACAAGCGCATTTAGAGCGGACGGAATTAGGGGATGCCTTGGTGGATAAACTGTTAAGCCATCCTTCCTTTTACCCTGAGATAAAGATTCTGCAATTCTGTCTCATGCCCGACCATTTGCATGCCATTATCCATGTTACACGTCCGATGGATACCGGTATCCGATCCGTCGTACGTAGCCTATGGCAAGGAGCAAAAAAGTTAGGACGCGCCTATACTTTGTCCTTTGCTCCCGAATCTAATTCGGGATCTATAAACCAAGATAACAAATCGTATCCATTTCCTATTTTTACGGAGCAACCGTTCATTCGTACCTTAACGCATCGCGGACAATTGCAAACGATGTATGATTATATCCGCATGAATCCTCAACGCCTCGCTACCAAGCGTCTCATGCCGGGATTCTTCCGCGTGCAAGAGAACATAGAGATAGCCGGACGCACCTATCGCGGCATCGGTAATGCCGCTTTGCTACAGGCAGCGCGGTATACGCCTGTGCATGTCCGCCGCACGATGATAGACGAGGCGACACACGGCGACAACAAGCGGCTACGCGATTATATGAACGGCTGTGTGCTGGCTGCCCGTCAGGGAGCCGTGATGGTCTCGCCGTTCATCTCCGACAAGGAGAAAGAGGTGATGATAGTCCTCCTCGCGGAGGAGCATCCTATCATCTACATCGCGGATAACGGCTTCCGCGATTATTACAAGCCCTCCGACGGTCTCTTTGATGCCGTTGCTGCCGGCCGTGTCCTCATCCTCTCTCCGTGGGAATACGATTCCTCCAAACGTCAAGTCACCCGCCCCGAATGCGTCGCCATGAACCAAATGGCAGAAGAGATATGTACTTTGTCCTTTGCTCCCGAATCTGATTCGGGGTCAAAAAACAAAACTAATGAATAATCCCCATGCCCTGTCCGCTTAACAACACATCATACACTAATATTTTCAGAATAAATAATCGTAAACAGACATGTTCTCATCAGAATTACCATACCGAGAATGATGAATGCACTATCAATGTCCGATAGTGGTATTTGGAAAGTTCTCAGTAATAACAATCTCAAGAGTTTAATTGAAAAAATATAATGGCACTATTCGATAAGATATTATCCATTTTTAGAAAAGCTGAGACCCCTGCTCAGCCTCTTCCAACATGTGAGGAGCATAGTGCTATCTTGGCATTTGAAAAAGACTTGGACTTCTTCATGCATGAGGATGATTTCAAATCCAGAAAAGAATACCAGTATCTTTGTGATAAGCATCATGGTATATATAGAACCATTGAAGAACTGAAGCGGACGAACACATTAAACTATTTTTGCGAAAATAATAAAATTCCGCTTGATTTAATTGAAACTTTTATTGCGCACTACAAAGACTTAGCCGGGGAATCGCAACTCATGGCAAAGCATAACGAAGAGTATATTGTTCACCACCTCAAAAAGGAAAAGTCTTATCTCGATTCTATCTTACATGCCGTTGATCCTAAGATTAGGCTTGACGAGGAGCAGAGAAAAGTCGTTCTTTCTGACGATGATTACACTTTGGTAGTAGCAGGAGCCGGAGCAGGCAAAACAACTACCGTTGCTGCAAAAGTGAAGTATCTGGTTGAGAAACAGGGCATAAAACCTGATGAGATACTTGTTATCTCGTTCACCAATAAGGCGGTCGGAGAATTGCGGGAAAAAATTAACGGGCAACTAAACATCCCGTGTCCTATTACCACTTTCCATAAAACAGGATATGCCATCTTAAAGCGGCAGGATAACGATTTATCCTCAATCAAAACAGAAGGCTTCAGGTATGAAGTTATCAACAACTATCTAAAAAGTTCTATTCTGCAATATCCTGAATTGGTTGACAAACTAATCCTCTTCTTTGGCAGTTATTTTGATGCTCCTTATGAAGGAGATGATCTCAACGCGTTCTTCAATTATCTGAAAAAGTTTAGGATTCTAACCTTCCTCGCCCTGCCCGCTAATAAACATATTTGCATATTTTTCCGCACATTTCCAACTAAAAACCGCCAAGCCCATCCAAACCCCACAACACCAATTCCAAACATCGTACCTTTGCACTCGCTTTGAAATATAAAAAATATCGATTGTCCTTTACACACAGCTTGTTATAGGGTTTTTGCAAAAAAAATGAAAAAAAGTTGCTTTTGAGGTGATAGATTTTGGCACTTTTTTGCCTTATATATGGAAGGGTATATAATATGCACTGAAGTTGCAGGGAAGAAACTACCGACATACTTGAGGAGCATAGCCGGGAAGCAATAGCAAACACACATACTGAAGCCTATACTAACATTTTTTCAAGTTTATTTGAAAATATATAAAAATCTTTGCATATTTTCTTATGTGTTTGAAAAAATATAGTATTTTTGCTGCGTTTTTCAAAAGATCACTGACATGTTAGAACAAATTCGCAAGTACAATCTATGGGACGGCAATGTGCCGGAATTGGGATTCCTTAGGACTAATTACACAGAACGGATACATGCTGCGACAGGCAATAATCTCGTCAAAGTGCTTATCGGACAGCGTCGAGCCGGTAAGAGTTATGTGTTGCGTCAATTAGCCAAACAGCTGATGGACGAAGGTGTTCCCGCACAAAATATCTTGTATATAAATAAAGAGTATTTGGAGTTTGGCGATGTCAAAACGGCGAAAGATCTGCAGCAGTTATACATAGAATATCGTTCCGTACTTCATCCACAAGGAAAAGTGTATCTTTTCTTGGATGAGGTGCAATTGGTATTAAATTGGGAGCAGTTTGTCAATTCGCACTCACAGGATTTTGCAGAACCACAGGAATTGTTCATCAGCGGGTCCAATTCTGATGTGCTATCCGGTGAATTAGCCTCCTTGCTTTCAGGGCGATACGTTGAGTTTGAGATACTGCCGTATAGCTTTCATGAATACACAGCGATGGAGAATCTGCCGGAGACACGCGCCAACTATCTCCAATTTTTGCAAATGGGAATGTTGCCGGAACTATTCCATCTGAATACCGAAGATATGCGACGCAATTATGTGTCAGCTGTCAAAGATACGGTTATGTTGCGCGATATAGTGCGTCGCTATAATGTCAAAGACCCGCAGTTATTGGAAGACCTTTTCCGCTATCTGGTTAATAATGCCGGATGTTTGGTATCTGTGTCCAACATCGTCAATTATTTCAAATCACAAGGGCGCAAAACCAACTACGAGACGTTGTCTTCGTATATATCATATCTGGGCAAAGCTTTCTTAATGCACAAAGCAGAACGGTATCAGATAGCAGGTAAAGAAATACTTACCGGTAATTGCAAGTACTACAGCAACGACCTTGCTTATTACAACTATCTGTATCGCGGTTTTGCATATGGCAGAGGTAGTCTGTTGGAGAACGCCGTTTATCTGGATATGCGCCGCAGAGGATGGCAGATTTATGTCGGGGTACAAGGGCAATCAGAAGTGGATTTTGTGGGCATAAAGGGCGAGCAGAAAATATATGCGCAAGTTTGTTGGGAAATGGCTGGTGATGAGGAGACAGCCAAGCGTGAGTACGCGCCATTACTGAAAATAGCGGACCAGTATCGCAAGGTGGTTGTCACGTTGGATGAAATCCGTTTCCCGAATAACAACGGCATAGAACACATTTTCCCATGGGAGTTAGCTGCTATCCTTTGAAATACGTAACTCCACGCCGGATTTCTTGATTTTACAAACTGAAGGCGTGTCAGGTGCTTTGGTAATCCTCAACAAGAATACACAATCATAAAAAACCAATAACGTAACACTATGAAAAAATCAGTCTTATTGTTTGTCACACTATGTCTGTTGGCAAGTTGCGGAAGCAAGTCGCCCGACTACTCGTCAATGCTCGGAACCGTTACGCGTGACACCTTGCTCGGTGTGCCGTGCCAAATCTATCTGCCCTGTGCCTATTCCGCGCGCACCAAGTCGGGGAAAGAAGTGTTCCCTGTTCTCTATCTGCAGCACGGCATGTACGGCTCCGAAGACGATTGGATTACGCAAGGCGACCTGCTCCGCCTGATGGATACGATGCTCCAAAGCAAGGCGGTGCGCGAAATGGTAGTGGTCATGCCCGACAATTTCCTCGGCAGCATACCGCCCGCAGAACGGCAGGCACTGATGGCTGCACCTGACCTTACGCCCGACAACAAACCTTTTGACACAAGCAAAGGCTCCGCGCATTGGCGCAAACTGACCGACGAACAGGAAAAAAACTATGAGATGTCAGGCTACTGGGAAACACATTTCGCCGAGTTTATGGCGGAGGCGGAAAGCCGTTACTGTATAAGCCGCGAACCCTCCTGGCGGGCTATTGCCGGTTTGTCAATGGGCGGATTTCACACCATGCATGTAAGCCATCATCTCCACGGACAGTTCGGCTATATAGGTCTCTTCTCCGCACTGGTGGCTTCGCCCGAAGACATACCCGTTTACAGCAACTGGCAGGAAGAAGTGCGTGCCGCAGTAGCCGATGCTTCGCTCTATTGGATTGGCATCGGGCGTGACGATTTCCTGTACGACCAGTTGCAGGACTACCGTCGCTGGCTGGACGAAAACAACTTGTCTTACACCTATTACGAGAGTGCCGGCGGACACACATGGAAGAACTGGCAGGACTATATCTGCCGTTTTGCAAGCACTCTCTTCTAAAGCAACGGCATGAAATATACTTACCTTTGGGTAATATCCGTATTCGGGTAATAATACGAAAGGATGTCCTGCGCGGAAAAGCCTTCCAATGCCATCTCGGCTGCACCCAACTGGCACATCCCTACTCCGTGTCCCCAGCCGTGACCTTTGAAGACGAACACATCCCCCTGTTGTTCCACATCGAACCACGACGAATAGAGACATGTGCGGCTAAGAGCACGGCGGATCTTGAGTTCCTTGCAAATACGTTCAGTACGTTTGTCGCCCTCTATCTCCAACTGGCAGATACGTCCTGACGCTCCCCTTTTCAGCGGACGTAAAGCACGTATCGGACCAAAGTCAATGCCCGTTTTCTCCATCAGTATGTTTTGCAGCTCATTGGCTGTATAACTTATCTGCCAGTCGTGGCAGTCAATGGTCTCTCGGTCGTATGCTTGCAGGCAGTCAAGTATGGCTTGTTCGCCCTTGCGCAGTCGCTCTACGGCTCGTTCGCAATAAGGACAAGTGACAGACTGCAGATAAGGCATATCCTTGTCCTCCCAGCAGGTGGAGAAAATCTCCGTTCTGCCGCCGCAGCACTTGTAGAAACGCGTGTCGCATAGCTCGCCCTTATAGGTAAGAACTTGTCCGCGCGTTTCTGCCACCGCCTCTTCGGCACGAGGATGGATAGAGCGAAGACCCTCATATCGCTGACAGTGGTCATCGGCGCATAGATCGAAACCGATGTGTCCTCCTGACTCGAAGTCGGCAGAAGGTGCCGAACGCTTAGTACATTGTCTGACTGCCCACGAGCGGGAGATAACAGCGTGCGCCTTGAGCAGTTCAATTGGACTGTTAGCAGACATCTCGGATGAAATGACGGACGTGATATAATCCTCCAAGTCTATGGTATTGACAGCTGTCTGTGTACCGTTGGGGTTGCGAAGGATAGTGAGTTCGCCTGCAAACTCCTGTGTCTGTTTTCTGTCCCAGTGAAAACCTATTCCGATACGCACATCGTGCAGAATGAAAGTCGGTTTGCCATTACGCTCGCCTTTCTCCCAACGTATGTTCGGGGCTGTTAGAATACCTATTCGCAACTTCATAACGCGACAAAAGTAATACAGAATTTGTCAGTAACCAACAAAAGACGTAATTTTGCGCAAAAATACGATACCTATATGCAAGTTTTTTCTTTACAGGGTCGTTTGTGCAGCACGGCTGAAATCCGCCGGATTGCAAACGAAGCAAGCGACAAGTATTTTCTCCTTTATCTGAAACCGCAAATCCGCTGGGTACACTTTGCCGAGGAACGGATGGTGCAAGTGTTGGACTATACCAACGGCGTGATGACGTATGCCGACCGCTTTCGTCTGAACGACGGAGACGAACAGCCCGTACCGTCTCCCGTTATAGACTATCAGCAAGGTGCGCTTCGTGACGACTTTGACTTCGGAAGTGCCATTCTGTGCCGCACCGATGCAGTACGACAAGCCGTCAGCGGGATGACTGCCGACTACCAATACGCGGGCTGGTACGACCTGCGCTTGCGTTTGAGCCGCTTGGGCGGGTTGGTGCATATACCCGAACTGCTGTACTACGAGCAGGAAGAAGACCTGCGCAAGTCGGGAGAGAAACTCTTCGACTATGTGAACCCCTCTAACCGTGCCGTACAGATTGAGATGGAGCAGTGCGTTACCGACCACTTGAAAGCCGTAGGCGGTTATCTTACGCCGTATCAATATAAGCCTATAGACCGCTTCTTTGCTGAAGAAACAGCAGTAACTGCCAGCGTTATTATCCCTTGCAAGAACCGCGTTCGCACTATCCGCGATGCCGTTATGTCCGCTCTGAGTCAGGAAGTGAAGGCACCTTATATCTACAACGTCATCGTAGTGGATGATAACTCAACCGACGGCACGGCGGACATCATACGGGAGTTGGCAGACAAAGACAAGCGGCTCGTTTATATTGCGCAGGACAAGACATGGCATGCCATCGGAGGCAATTGGAATATGGCTTTGGAACATCCTTTGTGCGGACGGTACGCTGTTCAGCTTGACTCCGACGACACCTACTTCGACAAGACTACCGTTCAGCGGTTTATCGACTGCTTCGAGCAGGAACATTGTGCAATGGTGGTCGGCTCATACCAACTCACGGACATTGACGGTCATCCTCTGCCTCCCGGAAAGATTGACCATGCCGAATGGACGGAAGAGAACGGCAGGAACAATGCCCTGCGCATCAACGGATTGGGTGCACCGAGAGGTTTCCTTGCTCCCCTGCTCCGTTCTATTCATTTCCCCACAACCAAATATGGCGAGGATTATGCGGTCGGCCTGCGCCTGACGCGCGAATACAAGCTGTCACGCATCTGGGATGTAGTCTATAACTGCCGCCGCTGGGACGACAACTCGGATGCCAACTGCGACATTGAGGCTATGAACCGCAACAACCTCTACAAAGACCGTCTCCGCACATGGGAACTCCAAGCCCGCATCTATCTAAACTCTCAACATTAAACTAATAAACCCATAAACCTATTCAACAACGCCTAAACTAATAAACACCTAAACTAATAAACACCTAAACATACTATGTCTATCCAAGATTACATTACCGCCAACCGCACCCGTTTCCGCGAGGAATGGGCAAGTCTTATCCGTATTCCGTCCGTTAGTTGCCAACCCGAACACAAAGCTGATATGCTACGTTGTGCCGAGCGATGGAAACAGCTTCTTCTCGAAGCAGGCGCGCAACATGCCGAAGTGATGCCCAGTGACGGCAATCCTTTCGTCTATGCGCACTATCACAAGAGCGACACCGCTCCCACAGTGCTCGTTTATGCCCACTACGATGTGATGCCGGTTGAGCCGTTGGACTTGTGGAAAAGCAACCCGTGGGAAACCGATATTCGTGACGGCAGACTCTATGCACGCGGTGCTGACGACGACAAGGGACAGGCTATGATACAAGCCAAGGCGTTCGAGTACCTCGTCAAGAACGGCTTGATGGAATGTAACGTCAAGTTCATCTTCGAGGGCGAGGAAGAGATTGGCAGTCCATCGTTGTCCGCGTTCATTACCAAGCATAAAGACCTGCTCAAGAGCGACATCATCCTTGTCAGTGACACGTCAATGATAGGCAAAGAGACTCCTTCCATCACCACAGGTTTGCGCGGATTGGCATATTGGGAAATAGAGGTGCAGGGACCTAACCGCGACCTTCATTCGGGACACTTCGGCGGTGCCGTCAAGAACCCCATTAACGCCCTGTGCGAGATGCTGGCGAAGATTGTGGACGACAAAGGACGAATCACCATCCCGCATTTCTACGACGACGTGCTTCCCATTCCCGAAGAAGAGCGGAAAATGATTGCGCAGATTCCATTCTCAGAGGAAGCCTATGCCCGCGCTATTGATGTGCCTGAAACGGTAGGCGAAGTAGGTTATTCCACCCTTGAGCGCAACTCCTGCCGTCCTTCGTTTGACATCTGCGGTATATGGGGAGGTTATACGGGAGAAGGCAGCAAGACTGTTCTGCCCGCAAAAGCGTTTGCCAAAGTGAGCTGCCGTCTTGTAGCGAATCAGGACCACGAAAAGATATCCCAAGCCTTTGTGGATTACATCGCCTCTATCGCTCCTAAGGGGGTACGGGTCAAGGTGACCCCGATGCACGGCGGACAAGGCTATGTTTGCCCTATTGATATTCCTGCCTACAAGGCTGCAGAAGAAGGCTTTGAGGTGGCATTCGGCAAGCGTCCTTTGGCTGCACGGCGCGGAGGCAGTATTCCTATCATTTCTGACTTCGAGCGCATATTGGGTCAGAAGACTATCCTGATGGGCTTCGGCTTGGAGCAGAACGCTATCCATTCGCCTAACGAGTCGATGGACTTGGAGGTGTGGGAGAAAGGCGTTATCGCGGTTACTGAGTTCTACCGCCGCTTCGCCGCCATCGGCAAAGACTGACTGTACGACACCAATTTTCAGCCTTGTTTTACAGCCGTTTGATTCGTCCGCCAAGGGGAGTAAACACCTTATCCCCACTTATGATATACAGATGGTCGTTGATGATTCTTTTGTGCGCTTTTTGACCGGAGGATGAGTATTGTCCTTTGTCTGCATCGTTCTCCACTTGCTCGTTGTCGGTCAGCAGTTGCGTCCACATTCCATCTATATACTGCCACAGGACACCCGCAGAAGTCCCTGCTGTGGTAACTTGGCTACCGTTGGCATGGGTCAGCAATACGGGTTCGGTACGTACTGCCTGAAACTCATACTCCATGCTTTGACCAACCAACTGATAGATGGTCGATGTTTGCGTAGCATCCGACTCATAAAGGATACTTCCTTGCGCATCATCGTCAGAGAACACGCGGGCTATATGGCGAGTGGTATGCAAACTGCCCCTTACCACTACGTCCCCGCCGACATACATCTGCGCATCGTCCAAGATTGTGTCACGCGGATTCTTGTCCCACGATGGCGAATACGGCGAATAAGAGAACCGCTTAGACGAATATATGCCCCAATCCTGCTCGGCATATAGATAAAGACGGGTGGAAGAAGGAATAACAAAGGTTGCGGACGGCAGGACATGGAGCTGTGCCCCGGGGGCAAGAAACACGTCCTGAATGATACCTACTGTATCGCTTGCAGCATATATGGTATAGTTGTTCGGAATTGGCAGCACATATTTCTATACGGCAGACCCCCCACCGCTCATCAGAGCCGTCTATCACCATATAGGGAAGAGACGATAGCGTAGCATCCACTTTTGCGTATATACCAAGTATTTATTAGGAGCCAAATACTGATTCACGTTCCTCTCACTGTTGAAAAAAACCGCATAGACAACGGCACGTCACGCCCGGTATAAACAGCCGTAGCCATACGCTTGCCTACGTATGTGCCTGCATAGTTCATACACTCAATCTTCACATCGCGCATCACTACCGCACCCTTGTACGCATACACCGCATACACGCTCGAACTGTCGGACGAGGTAAAAGAAATACAACCACCCTCCAAAGCACTTTGAATAGTAAGAGAACTATAGTCGTAATTGGTAACAAACAAACGGCTGAATTTGGCGGTAGCCTTTGCGCGTAGTGTATGACCGTTAAGATCTAACACCAGCTCTTTGTTCACATACTGCGTAGCCTTGAGCGTATCAAGGTCTATATCGTCCAGCAGCCGAAGCGTACATCGTTCTTGCTTGTTCGCATACGCGAGTGCCGCTTTCCACGTGTCAAAGGGTGAGGTACTGTTATCCGGCAATACGGCTTGCAAGACAGGATGGCTGCCTGTCTCGCCTTGCGCGTAGCCGAACATGGAAATGAAAAAGAAAAGTAAAACTAAAATCGGATACGTGTTTTTTTATCATTAGGGTGGATATTAGGGGGTGTCAAAACAATGTTGGACCGTCCTGCCCCATCAGTATCCTCTCTTTGCCAAGATGCCTGAATGCCAGTTCGGTGGCTTCCCGTCCGCGAGGGGTACGCTTGATGAAACCTTCCTTGATGAGGTAGGGTTCATACACGTCCTCTATCGTACCCGGATCCTCGCCCATTGCCGTAGCGATGGTGTTGAGCCCCACCGGGCCGCCACGGAACTTGTCGATAATGGTACACAGCAACTTGTTGTCTATTTCGTCCAATCCGAATGTATCTATATTGAGTGCCTCCAACGCGTAACGCGCTATGTCGAGGTCTATTTTTCCGTCGCCTTTCACTTGTGCAAAGTCTCTCACCCGTCGCAGCAGCGCGTTGGCTATACGTGGAGTACCTCTGCTCCGGCGGGCTATCTCTACGGCGGCTTCGCTGTGGATAGATATGCCTAACAGACCTGCCGAACGGGACACTATACCTGCCAGCACATCGGCATCGTAATACTCCAAGTGGCAGTTGATACCGAACCGAGCACGCAACGGAGACGTGAGAAGACCGCTGCGCGTAGTCGCACCTATCAACGTAAAGCGGTTGAGGTCTATCTGGATAGTACGTGCTGAAGGACCTTTGTCTATCATTATGTCGATACGGTAATCCTCCATAGCCGAATAGAGGTACTCTTCCACCACAGGACTCAAACGGTGTATCTCGTCTATGAACAGCACGTCATTCGGCTCGAGCGATGTCAGAAGTCCCGCAAGGTCACCCGGCTTGTCGAGTACCGGACCGCTCGTAATCTTGAAACCTACACCCAACTCGTTCGCTATTATATTGCTCAGCGTCGTCTTGCCCAAACCGGGAGGACCGAACAGCAGCACATGGTCCAGACTCTCATGGCGCATACGCGCTGCCTCCACAAATATCTTGAGGTTGCTCACTATCTTTGCCTGTCCAGCAAAGTCGCGGAAACGCAATGGACGCAGGGCATTGTCCTGCTCCTTTTCGGTCATCTGAGTGCGTATGTCAAAGTCGCTGTCGTTGACCATAGTCGGTTCAGTGGGTCACTTCGTGAAAGAGTTGTTCAAGGTCGGGAATGTCCTCTATCGGACGGTCGGCACGTATATACCCGTGGTCAAGGATGATAACGCGTGTGCACATCTCTTTCACCTCCTGCAATATATGTGTGGACAGTATGACGGGGCACTGCTGCCGTGTTTCCCTTACCACACGCCGTATGTCTTCCAGTTGGTTGGGGTCAAGACCCGTGGTAGGCTCGTCTAAAATAAGCAGTTCGGGTCTGCCGAGCAAAGCCGCTGCCAGACCGACACGCTGCCTGTAACCCTTGCTCAGTTCGCGGATATGCTTGCCCACTTCCAGACGCAGTCCCACACGGTCAATGAAACCCTCCACCTCGTCTTCGCTGCGGGTCAGACCTGCCATAAAGCGGAGATACTCGCGAACGTACATCTCCTGATAAAGAGGGTTCTGCTCGCTGAGGTATCCTATGCGGTCGGCACAACGAACCTCGCATGGCTCGCTGCCTTTCGCCGCATCGTCAGGACAGAGAAGACCTATCAGTATCTTCATCAAAGTGGACTTGCCCGCACCGTTAGGACCAAGCAAACCTACCGACTCGCCCGCAACAACCTGCAAACAAATGTCGTGCAACACCTGCTGACCGGAATAAGACTTGTTCAAATGACGTATATCAACAACCTGTGACGGCATAGAAAAGGGGGTAGCATCTATCAACGCGACAAAAGTACCACCGATTTTCTGCCTATGCAAAAGAATTTCTCAAAATTTGCTTGCTGATGTCTATATACTACCATTACATACTATCCGATAAAAATTCGGCACAGCACGATGTGATGTCAAAAACGGCAAGGGCAGTCATTGCTTCCACGACAGGAACGGCCCGTACTGCTATGCAACTGTCGTGCCTGCCGCCATATAGACGGCGGATAGTGGCGGCAGGCTTGAAGAGACAGCGGAAACTGACTGTTGTTCCGTCGGATATACCGCCTGCTATGCCGCCGGTCATAGCCTGTGACGAGGATACATCCACAGGTTTGCCGTCTTTTTCATACAGGTCGCTTCCGCGCCGGTCCAACGAGTCAAAGCCGAAGCCGTAGTCAAAGCCATGGCAACCGTTGATGCTCATAACAGCCGCAGCGAGACGTGCCTGCAATTTGCCAAACAAAGGTTCGCCTATGCCGGCGGGCAGTCCTTCGATGGTGCAGCCTACGATGCCGCCAACCGAGTCGCCGGCATCCTGCACTTCTTTGAGCAATGAATTCATCTTTGCGGGGTCGGTTTCCATGCCCACTTGCAGCAAGCGGGCAAAGATGAAGATGCCTTTCTTTTCCAACATCTGCTTTGCTATAGCCCCTGCGGCAACCCTCGCTGCCGTTTCTCTTGCGCTCGCCCTTCCGCCCCCACGGTAATCGCGAATGCCATACTTAGCCTCGTAGGTATAGTCGGCATGTCCGGGTCGGAACGAATGGCGCATCCACTCATAGTCGCGGCTACGTGCATCATTGTTGCGTATAAGGAAGGCTATCGGTGTGCCCAAGGCTATCAGGCGGTCATCCTCCAATATGACACCGCTGAGCCATTCGACTTCATCCTGCTCATTGGCGGCACGGGGAGAGACTCCCTCCTGTCCCTTACCCGACCTGCAAAGCAGCATATCGCGGATAATATCCAACGAAACCACCGTACCGGCAGGCACGCCGTCTACCACTCCGCCAACAGCCTTGCCGTGTGACTCACCAAAGGAGGTGAAAGAGAAATGTTCGCCGAAAGTGTTCATTTCTTCAACAGAATCCATATAATAATCGGTGCTCCGAAGAGTGCACTCATAGTGGAAATAGGCAGCGGATAGGTTCCCATACTGCACAACATATCGCAGACGAGCAGCAGATTGGCACCTACCATAGCGGTAGCGGGCAATGTGAGCCGATGGGCTGACGTGCGCAACAGACCTCTGGCTATATGAGGCACCGCCACGCCGATGAACGCTATCGGTCCACAGAAGACCGTCACACCTCCTGCCAGCAAACCCGTAGCCACCACTATCAAGAGGCGCGTACTGCCTATACCTATACCCAAACCCCGCGCGTAGTTCTCACCGAGCCGCAGACCGTCCAGTTTCTTGATAAGAGACACGGCAAAGAGCATACCGGCAAAGATAATGGGAACCAAGACTCTGATTTCCTCCCACCCCACACTGCTGAGGCTTCCGAAGGTCCATGTGATGAACAACTTGAGCGCATCAGGGTTGGCAAAGGTTTGCAGGATATTGACCAGCGCACTCGCAATCGAGCCAATCATCATACCTACAATCAGCAGACTGACATTGTCTTTGACGCGCCTTGCAATGACCAGGACCAAGAGCAGCATAAGCATACTGCCTGCAATGGCAGCCAACGTAATGAGCACGTTGCCTCCTCCGACAGCCATCCCCATACTCATTCCGCCGATAGTAACCAAAGCCACACCCAATCCGGCACCACTACTGACACCCAGTATATACGGTCCGGCTAATGGATTGCGGAACAAGGTCTGCATCATCAAGCCGCTAACGGACAATGCCATACCCGCCATAATAGCGGTGAGCATCTTGGGCAGCCGCAGTGTGAGAAGAATATGCTTCTCTATCTCCGACATATCGCCCCACGGGAACAACCAGCGGCTACCTACACAGATATCCAAACCCGACAGCAATACCAACAGCAGGGTCAGGGAAACAAATATGACTGCGTTACGTTTCACACGGCAAAAGTACGGCATTTCATTGAAATGTCCTAAAAAATTGTTCACCCGACAGAAAAGTAGTACCTTTGCGCCTCCTTAAACGGGAAAATATTCCATAATAACCGATACAATATGAGTGTACATACACAAAACAGCCGTATAACGACTACTCGCATCCGTCAGATGGCGGACAATAATGAACCTATCTCGGTCCTTACTTCGTATGACTTCACGCTTGCACGCTTGGTGGACGAAGCCGGGATAGATGTGATTTTAGTGGGAGACAGTGCGTCCAACGTGGTAAGCGGTAACGCCTATACACTTCCCATTACGGTAGATGAGATGATATTTCTGACGAAAGGCGTGGTACGTGCCGCGCAGCACGCGATGGTGGTGGTGGATATGCCTTTCGGCTCGTATCAGATAAGCGAAGAGGACGGAGTGCGCAACGCCGTACGTATGCTGAAAGAGTCCGGCTGTGATGCGGTCAAGATAGAAGGCGGCGAGGAGATTCTGCCTACTATACGCCATATCAATGAGGTCGGTATTCCAGTGATGGGTCATTTAGGTCTGACCCCACAGTCAGTCAATCAGTTCGGCGGTTACGGACTTCGCGCAAAAGAGCAAGCCGAAGCCGACAAACTACTACATGATGCCGAGTTGCTGGCACAGGCAGGATGTTTCTCCGTAGTACTTGAGAAGATTCCTGCCGCATTAGCGGCACAAGTGACTGCCAGATTAGCCCCATACCACTGCGCCACCATCGGTATAGGTGCAGGCAATCAGACACACGGGCAAGTGCTCGTATTGCACGATATGTTAGGACTAAACCAAGGCTTCCAACCCAAGTTCCTGCGTCATTTTGCCGAATTGGGAAGCACTATCAAGGGAGCGGTCCAAGACTACATAGCCGCTGTACAAAGTCGCGATTTTCCGAACGAGAAAGAGTGTTATTAAGGCACTAACAGACGTCGCATCTTATCCCCAAGGGCAGACTTACGTTCGATGTGCGCCAACACTTCGACCACGAAAGGATTGCTCTCGAACCGTCCGCGCACCGACTCGAAATCCTGCTGGCGTTGTTCGTCGTTACCGTCCGCCCCGAAACCGGTCTGGCTATTGAGGTCAAACTCTTTCTTTGCATCCTCGTAAATCATCCTGTCGAGACGTACCACCGCATCCTGCCAATCATCAATAGTGCGCAGGATTTGCTCCATAGACACTTCCGCAGCCGGACAGCCCCATACCTGCTCCAATATATCGAGCGCCCACGTCCATTCGTAGGTATAGTAGTTCTCGTGGAGCGAGACGAAGCGTTTCTGCACATCTGCCAAGGATGAGAGTTTGCCTTCCTCTATCTCGTTCATCAGCCGCGTTATTTCCGACTTAGGGGCAATCAGTCCGCTCAAGTCAATCCATTCGCCGGAGCCGACAGGTGTATCAGGAACAAGGATACGGCGTACCTGCTCTATGGTAAGGCTTGCAGTATCGTCAGAAAGGTGCTTCTCAATACGCGAGATAAGCGAGTTGCCGAGGAACTTGGCTATACCGAGTTGATAATAATATATTCCGTGCCGGAGTGATGCGTTGCGTATCTTGCAGTTCTTGTAGCCATATACTTCGGTGTTCTCCCCGCTTATATGCTGCAATTCGGAAAGGATGTCTTTTCCCTGTATCATTTTCTGGATGGTATAGGGCGAGAGGAGGTTGAAGTTGATTTGGTCCAGTCGGACGGTGTCCTTCCGGTTGTCGCGTTTGGGCCATTTCTGTGCATCACGGATAGTACCGACAGTGCGCAAATTGGCTCCCGGGACAAGGAAACTCTCCGAATTGTTCTCTATAAGATACGAGAACGGCAGTGCGGACGTATCCGTATGGTGGGTATGCCTTCCCATAACGAGGCTGAAAGCTCCTATCCTGCTCGGCCACAGCAGGTAAGAGTCGGACGTGGTCTTTGAACCGCGTTCCACCAGTCCCTGATGGATAGGTCCGAGTTTGTACATGTGGTTGGACTGGTTGCTACCCGAACCGGCGTTGAGGAAAGAGAACATACCGGCGATGAGCAAGGTCGATTTATGGTGGGTCACCGTATAAGGACCGGCAAAGATGGCCGCCGCCTCTCCGTGCATACCCTGACAGTTACTGAAGAAGAGACTTTCGCCTGCGGAGTAATGCTTGTCGAAGATGCAGCCCTGTCCGACAAAGCACTTGTCCACAAGTGTGGAGTCGCTTATTTCCACACCTGACGAGATGATAAAGTCGGTACACTTGACACCGCTGCCTATACGAACCGGTGCGGCTTGTGTGGAATTGATACTGCCGTTACGCATCCGGCTCGTTCCCGCCACCTGTGCATAATCGCCTATGCGGACGTTCTTGATGCTTCCGCAGTTGATGATACGCACGTGGGAGCCAATGTAACCCATATCGCTTTCCTGCTCCGCAGCATAGGCATCAATCATCCGCTCCACAGTCTGAATGAGGTTGGGACGGTGGCGATAAAGGGTGAGTATATATGCCAAGTGGGCACTCAGAAAATCGAAGATGGGTATTTCCCTGCCTCCTCCTTCGTTCATCACAGCCACCCGTACCCCGTTGCCGAAGCTGCTTCTGCCATCCACCAAAACAGCATTGACGTTCTCTATACAGGTGCTTTCTCCTATGTAGTAGTTGGCTATATAGTTATGAACATTATAGATATGGCAATCGTCCTCAATGGTGCAACGGTGGATAACCGCGTGCCTTATACCCGAATGAATACGCACGCCTCCGGGCATTTCCACCATACGTTTGAAGACGCCTATCCGCACGTCACCCGAGAAATGGGCGTCTTCCACATACTGCGGCTCGAAACCTTCTTTGACGAGTACTTGCTGCCAGTTATCGGCAGAGCAACCTTGCTGCCGGAGTTGCTGTATTTCTTCAGATGTAAGGGGACGGTAGTTCATTACAGAGAAAGATAAATGCGTTTGAATACGCTTTTGGTATATTCGGGGAAGTCGCCATCAAGCAGCCACGAGTAGTAACCCCTGTCACGGCGGAAGACATCAATAACCCGCTGTCCTTTGTACTTGCCGAAGTTGAATATCTCTTTGCCTTGCTGGTCGTAGAGTATCCGTCCAGCGAAGTCCGCCATCCGTTTGTCTCCTGCGAGATAGTCGGACAGTTCCTTGACGGTGGCAGGCAAGTCCGTGTAGCGTTCCATTTGCGCCATGAGTACCTCGTAGGTAGCCATTGTGTCGGCATCAGCCGAATGGGCATCCTCAAGGTTCTTGCCGCAATAGAAGCGGTAGGCGGCAGTCAGCGTGCGCGGTTCGTGACGCTGGAAGATAGTAAAGGCATCCACGAAGCACTTGCTTTTCAAGTCAATGGTTTGTCCTGCGCGCAAGAACTCTTCGGCAAGCAGCGGCACATCGAAATAGGTGCTGTTATAACCTGCTATGTCCCCGTCAGCAAAGACCTCCGCCAACTGCGGAGCGAGTTGCTTGAAAGTGGGGCACGAGGCTACATCGTCGTCGTGAATACCGTGGACGGCAGCCGCCTCATCGGGAATATGCATCTGCACTTCCTGTCCGCCTTCCCAACGGACAGGCTTGATGCGCACTGTCTTGCCTTCCGCCGTACCGTCCGGGAAGAGCTTATGGTAACTCAACTCTACGATACGGTCGGATGCTATATTGATACCCGTTGTCTCCAAGTCAAAGAAGATGAGCGGGCGCGTCAGTTGCAGTCTCATTATTCGTTAAGGAGCATTGGCATTAAGAGCATAAGTGTTTCTTCGTTCTCCTGCGAGTCAGTGGGGAGTATGAGTCCTGCCCGAGCGGGGTCGGCAAGTTCAAACATCACTTCTTCGGAAGAAACAGCACTGAGCAACTCAATGAGGAAAGGTGCTTTGAAGCCGATAGCCATAGGCATCCCGTTGTAAGAGCAGGCGATGGTCTCTTCGGCACTGGTGGAGAAGTCAATGTCCTGTGCGGAAATCTTCATCGAGTTCTCTTCGAGCGAGAGTTTGATGAGTCCCGTACCCGGGCTGGAGAATACAGCCACACGCTTGCAGGCATTGACCAATGTCTGGCGGTCAACTATGACTTTGTTCTGGTTGTTCTGCGGAATGACAGCGTTGTAGTTGGGGAACCGTCCTTCAATCTGCCGGCAAATAATGAGTGTGCTGCCAAACTCGAAACGTATGGTCTTGCTGTCGAAACTCATCTGTATGTCGCTATCCTCTTTGGTGAGAACGTTCTTGAGGAGGTTAGCCGGTTTCTTGGGGAGGATGAAACTGGTGGGTTCAGCCGTTTTGACAGTCATATCGGAGAAGCGCACGAGGCGGTGGGCATCGGTGGCGACAAGTACGATACGGTCTTCCATCATATCCACGTTGATACCGTTCATGACGGGGCGCAGTTCGTCGTCAGCCGTGCAGTAAATGGTCTGGTTGATACCGTCAAGCAGGATATGTGCGGGGATTTGCATTTGACGGCTCTCGGCAGGCATTTCCGCCAATTCGGGATACTCATTTCCGTTTATACCGACGAAACTGTAGTTACCGTTTTGGGACTTGATGATGAGTTTGAAATTCTGGTCATCGATAATGAAGGAAAGAGGTTGTTCGGAGAACTCCTTGAGTGTATCCACGAGCAACTTGCCGCCGAACACCACTTTGCCTTCTCCCTCGAAAGCGTCCACTATGACTGAAGTGCGGATAGTGATTTCGCTGTCAGAGGCAGTGAGAGTAAGTATGTTCTCGTGCAGTTCAAACAAGATGCCTCCCAAAACAGGTATAGAGGGTTTGGGGGCGATAACACGACTGAGGGTTTGCAACTGGGCAAACAACCGAGTGCTGGAAACTTCAAATTTCATATTCTGTACAGGTATTTAGTTTATGTCACTTTGTAGTCATGCGTTACACAATGTCACGCAAAATCGCGCAAAGTTACTATCTTTTTTGCGATATGTCAAAAAAAAGCGCAAATTATTTTGTTTGCAATGCCTTGAGGATGTCCACCGCCTTGTCGGGCAGTTTGCCGGAGGGCATAGGACCTATATTGAGCAGGAGATTGGCACCTTTGGCATTAGCCGCCTCCAAGAGTGCGCGGATTTCTTCCACCGACTTGTAGTTTTGGTCGGTAAGGCTGTAGCCCCATGTACGGTTCATGGTCTGGCAAGTCTCCAACGGCAGCTGACGGCTTATTTCTATTTCGCCGGAAATGTATCCTGCTTTGTTCTCGCCCGGAACGTCCCGTTCAAAGCACTGGATGTCTTCACCTTCTTTGGCTGCCTGATGGTGGTTGTTGGCAATCAGGCAGGCCGGTTGCAGCGAGTGGATATGTGCATACAATTCGGGCAGCCTCCAGTCGAAATCGGGTTTCTGGTTCCATAGTCCGTCCATCCAAATACAGCCTATCTCGCCGTAACGGGTCAGCAGCTCGGTCAGTTGCGCCTTCATAAACTCGAAATAGTGGTCATAGTCGCCTTTGGCAGGGTCTTTTCCGTTGTCCAATCCGGTGCGTTCACCCATGGGATAATCTTCTCTGTACCAGTCCACCAACGAATAGTAGAGGTGGAGTTTCAGTCCCTCTTTCCGGCAGGCATCCGCCAATTCGCGTACCACATCGCGCTTGAACGGCGTGGCATCCACAATATTGTACTTGGTCTGCTTGGTGGCGAACATGGAGAAACCGTCGTGGTGACGGGCAGTGAAGCATATATACTTTGCTCCCGCCTGCTTGAAGAGTCTTACCCATTCGCGGGCGTTGAAATGAGCAGGATAGAAACCTTCTGCTAATTTGGCATACTCTTCGCGGTTGACCTTGTCGTTGTTCATCATCCATTCGCCGCGCCCCGCCATCGAATAAATGCCCCAGTGCAGGAAGATACCGAAACCCGCTTCACGGAAAACCTGACGCGCCGCCAGATTGGAAGCCGAAGGGACGTAATGCGGAACGGCCGTTTGCGTATCGGTACCGCCCGATTCGGCATTTTGGGCACAAAGCACCTGTGCGGACATTGCACACAACAGGGTAAGCAAAAGGATAGAAGGGAATAGTCGGAATAGTTTCATACGTCACAATAAATTTGATGATGCCGCAAAAGTAGTATTTACTTGCGACAAGGGCAATAAACGGTTAAAGAAAAACACTCACATAATGCATCGCAGGCAGTTAGGGCATATACATCAGGAACGGAACAGGCATACGGTATTCTTTACGGGCGGCTTCCGGAATCTGAAATTTTGCGCAAAGATACGATAGCGGGGAAATGCGCTTTCAGTTTTCTTTCAGTTTACCCATGCAATTTCAGTTTATTTCAGTTTACTGCCTGTTTTTTGCATGCAAAGGTACGATGCGGGGGAAGGGCGGGTTGGAGAATAGCGGGAGATCGGTGGGAATAAAGAGACTTACAGGCAAATAATGCAGAGCACAGGAAAGATAGTGATGGCTTGGGGGGAACCGTGTCTGAATCTGATTCAGACGCAAGGGAAGAAAAAACAATGTCCTTTT
>CADAAF010000002.1 GCA_902785805.1 uncultured Bacteroidales bacterium
CGGAAAAAAGTAATATCAATGGCGAGCGTATTTCTTACATTAAAAGCGCCCTCGTATCCGATAAATAAAGGGATGAAGGGACTTTTTGAACGGGCAATGAACGGGAAATGAACGACGAATGAACGGGAACACAAGTGTTTTTTGCCCCATTATTCGGTATAAAACTTTTGACTTGTACACCTTTTTTTAGTCGCACGTAATAATCGTTTGAGGCAACGCCGAAACAAGAAGTAACAAGAACTTCTCCCATATCCGCAAATAGCTGTTCCTTTGCGGCGGAATTTCACAACGGAATTCCGCCGTTTTTATTTATTAACCCTTAAAATTTTACAACAATGAAAAGTAAAACTTTTGCTTGGCTGTGTTTAGCCCTCTTTGTGTGCTCTGCTTGCGAGCGTGAAACCATCAAACCGGATGACCCGACAAAATTCTCATCATCATCCATTGTGGGCATTTGGGCTTGTATTGCGTCCGATAATCTGACTTATGACATATTCACCGGACAACAGAGTTACCATTGGGACTACGATCCCAACGCACAGACATACGATGTAATGTGGTATTTTGACATTAAAAACGATTCAAAAGTACAATATGTGAATGTAACAGGTAATGACAAAGGAGAATATCGCAAGTCGGATGGATATTTGCATATACCGGCTAATTCCGAATGGAAAACCCGTGTGGATGCCAACTATATCTTCGATCAGGAACACCAGGCTATCAGATGTCCGAGCGGAAAATTTATGGGCTTTACTTTGGAATCTACGGCTGAGTTCCTTGGAAGTGATACTATTTTCTATGTTAGCAGAAAAGCAATAGACGAAGCGGTTCTCTTTGACAATACAGGGTGGATAAAGAGTCAGTATGTTGTTCGCGTGAAAGGCATCAAAGAAGATCTCTAATAGCTCCCTCCGAACAAAGCAGTACATTCCGAAAGTATATGATTTGCGTGCGCGGAAAGAATAATTACGGCAAAATATGCATTTAATGGCATTTTTATTCTGCAATAATTTGCATATATGTATTTTGTGTCGTAACTTTGCGGCGGTTATCGGTGGATAATCGGTTCGCGTATGCGAATGACATATTGTTTACTGACGAGTCAATCATCGTGAAATAAGTTTGGCCGCTTATAAAAGGAAACGATTGGCAATGCGTCAGTGCATACTTCAGTATGTACTGCTTTTGCTTTTCTATCCTTGGGTTATGCCAGACACCCGTATGTACGAAAGCTTAAGCAGTATTTTTTGTCCCGCTTTTTCGTTGTGTATCCGCAGTATAACAGCGGCAAACCTGCTCTCAATCCGCTAATAGTTACGACACATGCACAATAAATACACGACACATCTACGATACATCTACGTTACATCTACGATACATATACGTTAGATACACGATACATTAGTATAGTCAGAGTGGGGGAAGACAATACTCTAAGAATAGTTTAATAGTGGCATAAATATCCATTATCACCGGCAAAACCTCCTGCCGAATAATAAAATGGAGAAAAATGCAAATAGAATATGATAGATCTGATATCCTTTTCTGTTGGAGTGATTTTATTGGCAATAGTTATTGCCTTAGTTGCCTTTGCGGTAATGGTTTTTGCTGTTCCTCTCATCGGGAACCGTTCTCTTGTGCCACTTAGCTATCTTGCAGCATTGATATTCACTATCATATTGGCTGTCTTCAATAGTTTCTTTATAGGTCTAACAGAGACCAAAAACCAATTGGAGCGTTTTGAGCACTCGCCGGAGTTCCGTTTAGCGCAACGAGGACAAGAACTATTGGGTGAGTATAATGAGGATTTAGCGGATATTGTAGGATTATTCATAGGAGAGGATGTCTCCGCTGAGACGATTGCATACCAAAAATCACAAATCAACAAATATCTCTGGATAAACGGGATTTTATGTGTCGTGGTGTTTGTAATTGGAGTAATTGTTGTGAATGTGTTTTCAGGAATTAATGCTCGCACAACCAAAGGTCGTAGTAATTCATTAAGAAGGGTTCCTACTCATGATGATTTTTAATAACTCATAAACTATCATAATTATGGCAAATCATTTATTTATCGGATTAGGTGGCACTGGCGGGAAGGTGCTACGCGAGTTACGTAAACGCGTATTTGAAGAATTTCGTTCAAATGAGCCGGAGCATGGCGTGTTTTTGGACTATATCTACGTAGATTCGTCAGATGAGGACCTAAACGATCGTTCTGGCTGGAAAGTCTTAGGAAAAAGCGTTCATTTGGGTGATGCACAAAAAGTCAGCATCCATGGTATAAGTGCTAGCATGTTCCAGAATATCAATATGTATCCTGGTCTACAAGCATTTTTGAACCCCAATGATTTGCAAATTGTTCAAAGTAAGATGGGCCCGCTCGTTAGTGCTGGTATTGGCGGTCAGCGTCGTAGACTGGGCCGTACATTGATTGCTAATAACCTTAGCGACAAGTCTAACTCAAGGAACTTTGATGCTGTTTTGCGTGGAGCTGTGAATCGTTTGCAAAGTAAAAGTGGAGATAACAATGTCACATTCCATATTTGTGCGGGTCTTGCTGGAGGAACAGGTTCAGGTTCTATTATAGATGTCATTGCACAAATTAGGAAACTGTTCCCATACCAAATGGACACAAAATTTTTCAAATTAAATTTGATGGTTTATGTTCCAGAGATGAATGTTGTAACACCTAAGCATGATGCTGGTTTTTATCAAGCAAACGGCTATGCAGCTTTACAGGAAATAAATGCAGTTAGTGTTGGTAAATACCATCCATTAGATGTTACAGGAGAAAAAGACATCTTTACAGGTGAGGTTCAAAGATTGCTTCAAGGAGAGTCCTTCGAGGTTGCTTACGTATATACTAATGTTAATGAAAATGGAAAATTATTAGACTTAGGGACTGGGCTACCTGCAGCTGTTGCGGATTTCTTATTCCAAACAAATGTTGCTAACGCGATAAGTGGTAATTCCGGAGAAATGAAGCGTCTCGTAGGCTGCGAGAATGACGGAGCTGGTCCTGAAGCTAATCAAGCGGGGGATAAAGTCCGTAGTCGTAAGTTCATGTCGTTTGGAATAAAGCGCATCGAGTTCCCTGAAAATGAAATACGTGAGTTCGTTAGTTACACATATGCAACTCAGGCAGCACGCCAGTTAACGTATAACTATTGGCAGGAGGGTCTTGGATATGGAGAAAAGTCTTCTGAAGAAGTTGGTGTTGGCTTTGTTGATGAGATTCGTAACAAACGTAATAGAGAAGCATTATTGTTGTCGAATAATTACTTAATGCTTTCAACTCCTTTAATCGAAACTCCGGCAACAAAACGCTGGAAAGATATAGAAACAACTTGGCAAACGAGAACCGAGAATGATGCTGCTGACATCCAAGGTCAATTTGAGAAACAGTATTGGCTGGCAGAATTCGAAAAGTTGTCGGAAGACTATTTTATCAACAACTATAGAGGACATGGCGTAAAGAAATTCTATGACAATCAACGCCAAGAGAAAAAAGCTTACGCTAAGTATATCCGCCGTCACATCGAAAAGATATTGTTTGATGCATGGTTGGCTGGGGACGAAACGAGCAAAAGCATCTTAGAGATAGAGAAATACACACGTTTGCTCATCGCAAATTGTGGAGAGCGCATAGCTGAATTCAAAAAGCACAAGAGTGACGTTGAAGAAGAAATAATCGGTATTGTTGCAGAACTTAAAGATATTAAAGAAGAATGGAACAATATTGGTTGGTTGCGTGACGCGATTACTAATGCTTCAAGTAAAATCTTTAGTAAATATCAAACGGCACGTTGCAACTATTATGTTCAATCAACACGTATAGAGGCATACAATTACGCAGTTGAACTTCTGCAGGAGATAAGCAATGAACTAAATAGCATGTTAGAAGGAGTTCTTGCTTTCAAATCTGAAATGACTGAAATCTTGGACGAAGTTGTAAAAGAGGCTGGTTCAAAGTGTAAAGTTGGTGATTTGCAAGATGATGTTACAATTAAGAAGTATGATCCAGAGAAAGTACATCAATTTGCGCGTCAATATAGTTCTGACAAGGAACGTCAACGTGCGAATGCTGCTTCTATCCGTCGTCATATGGTAGAATTACTTGGTGAGGATGGAGAGCATACCTTTGCTAATTTGTATGCAAAAGTTGATCACGACGAGGCAATTGACATTATTCTTGATGAGTGCAAAAAGAATGCTGATGATGCAATGCAGGATACAGCAAAGGATGACCCATTGAGTAGAATGGTCGGTGTCAATATTTTGGAGAAGCTCAATCAAGAACTCACTTCTGAGGATAAACTAGAAGTATTTGTAAAAGATGCTCTTGCTTCAGCACGTAAGTATGATTCAACTCTCCTTACCAAAGGGTGATGAGAATACAACTGCTATTCGCAACAAAATCATTAAAGAATTCGAGAAACAAGTTCCTGGATTTAACCCCAAAGAGGACGTTTCCGAGAACTACAAGCCTAATCAGATTGTAATCGTTGCCGCTAATGCAGGATTCCCGCTTCGCTACTTAAGCAATGTCAAAGTACTTAAGGAAAAGTATGATAAGTTAATATCTGCTCCGGAAAAAGAATTGAACTTGATGGTACTTCATACCGAAAGCTTTACCGCGCCGCTGCCGAGTCTTTTTGAAGTTGACTCACGCGAGTTACTTAAAGAAATGGAGCGTCCGTTAATGCTCGCATATCCTCTTGGTTTAATAGCTGAGCAGTCTAACCCGGCTACAGGGGAAAGATTCGAGGCTTTGCGGATTCCGGATGAAACCTTTGGTGGTGACACATGGCTGCCTCTTGGAAAAGATTTTGCATCTACCCTCAGTGTCCTTGCCGGTGATTTCAAGACATCATCAATCCTGAAACAACGGGTAGCAGAAGAACTGAAGAAACAAGCGATATCTAATGAGCAAAAAACAGCTTTGAAGAAATTGTTGGGTGATGTCATAAACGTCCGCATTTTGAATGGTTTATGCGGAGGGAACCAGTTTGACGACAAGTATAAGCGCTATCGTGAACTTGGGGTCGATATTATTAATAACGAATTAAAAGTTTTATAACACAATGGCAAAGATTAAAGGAGTGTGTCACAACTATGATAATTGTGATATGGCCGCTGACAAAGTGGTTCAGGAAGTTGAAAAGTCCAACTTTGTTTGCGAAGAATGTGGAAAACCTCTTTATCCTGTTGAGGATAAGGGGAACGTGAAGAATCCGAATCAAAAACGGATGCTAACTCTTATTGGTCTGATAGGTGGTGGATTGATTGTGGTTATAGGCATCGCCTGCGGCATCATCTTCGGAGTAAAGAGTAGCCGTAATAAAGCAGAACAACGCCGTATCGCTGCTATTGAGCAGGCGCGCTTGGATTCCATCGCGAAAGTGGAAGCGGATTCGCTTGCAGCCGTAAAGCTCGCCGAGGAGCAAGCCGCAGAAGCCGCTCGTCTTGAAGCGGAAGCCGCTGCCGCAGCAGAGGCTGTGCGTCTTGCGGAAGAACAAGCCCGACAGGACAAGAAACAGTCTGCAACATCAGGCGGTAGCATTGACTACGGCAAGTGGTCAGGCGCATGGAAGAATGGCAAGCCTCATGGCACAGGCACAATGACCTATACGAAAACCAGACTCATTGACAGCCGCGACCCGCAGAAGCGTACAGCCGCCAAAGGTGACTATATCATCGGCGAGTTCGCTAACGGCAGACTGGTTCAAGGTGTCTGGTACGACAGCGCCAACAACGTGAAAGGCAGCATTATTATCGGTATGTGATGTCTCGCACACGCGTATATATAATTGGAGTATGTCTGTTGTTCCCGCTTTATGCGGGAGCGACAGACTTGCCGTGCGACAGCACAGACCATCCGCAGATATGCGCGTTTCTCAACCGCTATATCTCGGAATTGCAGCAATGGAACGAACCGAATGTCAGTGTGTTCCAGAAGATGCGTGATGACAAATTCGTTATATTAGGCGGCACCCTTGACGCGATAAGCCTGTGCAACGACTCAACCGCCTTTTCTCTCAAACGCTACGACAACAAGGCGTATGAGGCGGCTTGGGTCAACAGGCGGGACACGTTGCTGCATGTCGCTTTCCCCATTCAATACGAGTTAATCCTCGGTATGCCGCAGATTGAGATAGAGCGGCATTTGCAGGAGTATATTTTCTCGGCTTCGCCCCGCAAAGAGACAGACCTGTCTGACATGCCGCTTGACAGCATCGACCCCTGCATATATCGCTCCGCGCCTAAACAGCATTATCAGATACCGGCGCTCAACAACTGTCAGTATTTTTACAGGGACGGTCATGGCGATTTGCAATATGTAACCGATACGGCGCAAACAGCTTATACCATTGCCAACCTGTTCCAAAACGGCTTAGAAAAGAATTATCTACTACAAGTATCGCAAAGCGTATACGGCTTCAAGCATTTGGACTGTACAATCAGTTTGCAGCAATGGCTTAATTATTGTGCATCGGAGCATTTGACATGTTACGTGGCAATTGAAGGAGAAACTGACGATGCTATTCAAGTGTTGGTTGTAGCAGAGAATACCGATTTGGCATACAATCATTTGCTGTCTGTCCTCATTCCTCGAAAGGCATTAGGAGATGTTTCCGGCACATTGCTTGTAAAACTCAATGCTTTCATTCCGACACATAATATAACGGATCTATACGAACAATATACGACAAAACCTAAAAAACAAAGAGAATGGATAAAAGATTAACATTATTGGTATTATCTCTTATGGTTGTAGTCTGCATGTTTGCACAGACTAATGCAACTCAATCCATCAATGAGATAAAAAGTCATCCCAATATCTATCTATATGCTGAATCAACTTCTCAGACTTGGGAAGAAGCCTTAGATAATGCCAAATATCTCCTTGGAGTAGAAATCGAGACTTGGGTCAAGACTCTTGAAACACCTCCTGCTGACGGTTATATAGCCGAAGCGCAGAATCATATCTACAACCTGAAGTCCATGCGTGGCGACCGTTTCCGTGCTTTCGTCTATGTCAAAAAGACAGATGTTGTACCTTACGCCAATGCCTCACAGTTGGTTGTCGTGCCTATAAGTAAAGACCAAGAGACCACCATCAGCGAAGTGACAGCAACGCAACCTGATAAACAGGGACAACAGACCGTTACAAGGAAGCAGTCTGCTCAACCTGAATACCTGCCGTCCGAATTTGAACAGGAAATGATGTCTATTACGGACGCTAATAATATTGGCACGTTTATCAAGCGTCTCAAGTCGGAAGGCAGAGTGGTTCGTTATGGGAAGTACAAGGACATGCCATCCGATATTGACTGCTACTTGTTTGTCTATAATCGCGAAATGGCCATCCCCGCTTATTTGCACAAGCAGGGGAATACATATACTAACATAAAAACAGGGAAACAAGATCAAGTCACCAACTATACCGGTTGTGGTGCTTGGTGGTTCCAACTGAAATAATTAATTTCATTTCATTATGACTTTTAGATTTGAAAACACCATCAAGTTGCAAATAATATTCATCCTATTTGCACTTGTCTCACTCACGTGCAACGCCCAAAGCCTTATTTGTTCAGAAGGCTTAAGTGTAATAGAGAGGGATTTAACCGCTCGCACAAATCCTCGATTGGATCAAAATGGGGAAAATACCGCAGTGATAAAAGTACATAGCACACTTAGTGGTCTACGGTTTGAATCAACTTATATTGTGGGCGAAATCGCATATGAGGCGGGACAATACACTATATATATTGCACAAGGAGCGAGAACTATTGAAGTGTTTAAAGAAGGGTATATCCCCTGTAAAGTTATCTTTTCTGAAAAATCAAATATCAAATACGTGCAATCACAGACAACATACAAATTGGTAATAGGAGAGACGCAACAATTAGGAGCACTATCCGTTACTAGTTCTCCGTCCGGTGCAGAAGTGTGGTTTGATGATGAATACATAGGCTTAACTCCTTTAAAATCACAAGTTCAGATAGGAAAACATAAAGTATCAATCAAGAAAGACCGATATGCACAAATTGAACTTGTTGCAGATATTAAGGAAGGAAAAGAAACCGTAGTTAATGAGAAAATGTCAATTGCTGTAGCCCATTTAGTAATAAATACAGACTCTTCATCATGTGTGTATATTGATGAACAGTTTGTTGGTTACGGGAAATACTCTGGAGAACAGACATGCGGCACCCACAATATTAAAGTAACTTACAAAGACGATTATTTATACCGCGAAAAGACTACTTCCGTGAGGATGCAAACGAACAAGGTTGTTGACATCTATCTTCTCGGCTCATTAAAATTGAATGAGTCAAAACAATCTCTTGATAGTGTTACGATGTATATTAGTGGTAAAAATGGCTCAGAAAAACAGGAAGTACGGAGTATACATTCGTCAAAAATAAATAACTTGTACGGTACTTATAAAATTACGACTCAATGTGATGGTTATTGGTCCGAAAAGAAGACGATTAGAGTTAGCGAAAATGAAACGGCAGAATATGTGATACCAAAACTACGTAAAAACCAGAAACTTCTATTTCTTAACTATCAGTTTTCTCCACGAGGGGTGATTGGGGGTATGTTGGGATGGTGTAATAAGTGGGGCTTTTATGTGTCTGGTAGAGCAAATACAGAACTCAAAAAAGGTGAGGGTTATCCTTTTGGTATAACTGGCTGGTGCGTTAATGCTGGTCCAATGGTAAGATGTACCTCATGGCTATATTTGAATTTAGGTATAGGCTATGGTATGTACAATAGTTTGAGTAGTGCTAATTTTACTCAATTAGATACAAATGGGTTTGATGCTGAAATTGGCTTTAATTTTGTGGTGCGCGGATTAACTATAAATGTCGGATATAATACTATCTGTAGTAAAGATATCGTAAAAATTAATCCGCTGTCTAATATTACAGCAGGAGTAGGCTTCGCTCTATAATGATGTAAACCTTTTATATTTTTTTAGTATGTGTAAATATATTCTTACATTACTTTTGGCAATGCCTGCAATCTCGTGGGCAAGTGTGCATGTCGTCATCTCTGATGGCATTGATAATCAGCCTATCAAAACAAAAATGGAAACAAAGATGACCGCTTTGTTGACGGAAGTCAATGCAGCACAGGCAAGTGGCAGGGCGTTGAACTTTGCCAATCTCAACCTCTCTAACTCTGTGCAGATGTCGCTTTCTATGCTTTGGGAGAATTCTCCGTTTATGTGTACGGATGAAGAGATTGTAGAACGTTGTCTAACTACGGGGACTGGCTACCAAGTGCGCAATATCCCATTGATGATGAAACCGCGTGCAGACCGTAATTTTGGAGAAAGTGAATACCAGGAGGCTGTAATTAGCTTTGATAATCAAGGAAATATGGAGAGTTTTTATCTTAGTATCAGTATGAATCTCTACATGAATGTTATCAAGAATAATAAGGAGATTACGGACCTTCGTCGTCGCCAGTTAATTTTGGACTATGTAGAACAGTTCCGTACATCTTACAACACAAAAGATATTAAGTTTCTTCAACAAGTATTTAGTGATGATGCACTAATTATTACTGGTAAAGTAATATCGCAGAAAAAGGATAACATAAAACTTCCCGATAAGATTGTGTACAAGAAGCAAACAAAACAAGAATACTTGACAAACCTTCGTCGTGTCTTTGCTAATAATAGTTACATCAAAGTGACCTTTGATGATATTAAGGTTATGCGCCATCCAGTTAATCCTAATTTCTATGGTGTGACGTTGCATCAAGGATATACGTCAAGCAATTACCATGATGATGGCTACTTGTTCCTCCTTTGGGACTTTACTGATGAGAACCAGCCCCAGATTCACGTTCGTACGTGGCAACCGGACCAAATTAATGGTGACCGCATTCCAGATGATGAAATATTTAGTTTAAACGATTTTGATATTTAATTTGCTGCGCTATGAATAAGTTATATGCTTGTGCGATATGCCTTGTGCTATTTGCGCAGATGACATTTGCTGCCAGTATTAAGGTTAAGCATTTTGCGGAGTTGTCTCGTGATATCAGCAACCGTACTGAAATGGTGAAAGATATCAACGATGAACCATGTGCTATAGTGAAGGTGGTTGGTGCCGATGCAAGTTTTTCATTTGAGGGTGCCATTGTTAAGAAGGTATACAAGTCCGGAGAAATATGGCTCTATGTATCACCGGGTATTAAACGCATAACCATCAAACATGGGACAAATACACTGCGTTACGACTTCCCTGTTCCCATTGAGTATTCAGTGTACGAGTTGGCTCTACGCACGCAAGAGGATTTTAACAAGGCTGGGGCTATAGCAACATCGTGCTTCGTCCCGGGTGTGGGGCAAATGGCATTCAAAAATGACTATTTGAAAGGCTCCTTAATTCTGGTATCTGAATTAGGTTCTATTGCTGCTCTCGTGGCTTGTGATGTCCAGCAACGCTCATTCAAAACGCAAGCCAATATGGCGACTACTGCGGATGAGAAAATTAGCCTAATGAAAACATCTGACAACTATGGAACAGCACGCAATATCTTGATTGGTGTAGCCGCAGGTATATATCTATACAACGTCTTGGATGTTATCCTTGCCAAACCTCGTCCCTCACGTCGAGACATTGCGATTAATCCATATATTGATAATTTCAACTCCACAAATTATTATGGAGTTAATTTCGCTGTAAAATTTTAATTTAGATTTTATGAATAATCAGTATTGGACATATATAACAGAGGGTAACTTTTCAAAATCACAAGCCGCAAGTGTGAATTTCCTTTTTAATGAAAGGAACATTTATATATCCGACAATCACCTGTGTGCTTTATGGGGATGGCTACACGAATGTAATCCAAATGAAGAATATACGTTTATTCATATAGACCATCATAATGACTTAAAAATACCAAATATTGTAGATAGATTAAAATCCATAGGAAATGCCAAAACCTTTGATAATTTTCTCAAATATCGAGAGATTCACATGGATATATATGAAGAACCTTTCTTGTCATACGATACTTATATTCAGATTGCGCATTATTCATATCCAAAATGGTTCGATGAAATATTATTCTTAACAAAGGAGTGTAATTTTACAGAGACTTTTAATGAGTGCAGACTGAATCCTATGAAGGATTGTAAACTGTCTGATTCTTTTATTGGAGCAAAAGAGAAAAAAGGAATAACCAATTCTTGTCAATTAGAGAAAGTCTTAGAGAATATGATTCAAGGTAAATTTCAGCATAAAGTTATATTAAACCTTGATATTGATTATTTCTTTGATTGTGATTTACATATTCGCGATTCATATTGGTCTAACGAAAAAATAGATGAAGTTGCAGAACTATTAAATACTGCCATGGAGAGTGGAAATGTACAAGTTCTAACAATTGCGATGAGTCCGGAATGTTGTAGTGAAGATGGTAAGTCTAATGACAAATCATCTTATCAGCCAAGTTGGGGAATAATGGAACATCTTTTAAGGATTCTTACTGATAATGCAAAAAAAGAATTTATAACTATAATGCAAGAAAAGACAAATATAAACAAAAACTCACAGAAATATGAAAACAAAAATTAGTGTAGTAATATTATTGTGTACGCTTCTCTCTTCTTGCGTCCATACAGAAGTAGAAGTAAATGGTAATATTGCTGGTAGTGTGCGGGAAAAGGGATCTGCAAAAGCAATAAGTGGTTGCTCCATTTCCATAGAGCCGGGGAATAACCAAATTTATTCTTCAGATGATGGTTCTTATAGTTTTACGGGTCTGCAAATGGGTGATTATACACTTACTGCGTCAAAATCTGGTTATGTCGTATTAACTGAAGCTATTACTATTGCTGCTGGCAAGACGTTAAATCACGATATAATGCTGACTCCTGCAAGAGCACCGATGGTGAGCACTGATTCTATAACGAACCTTTTGGCGAATTCGGCTACTCTTTGCGGCACTGTTGTAGATAAGGGGGGAGCTGCAATTACTAAAAAAGGTTTCTATATTGGGGTAGATAGTACACAACTTACAATTATCTATGCAACTGATGCTTTGGATAGCACAATGTCCTTCTCGTATAATATAGTAGACTTGGATGATGGTAAAACGTATTATTTTCGAGCATTCGCTATAAATGAGATTGGCGAAGGTAAGGGTGAGTTGAAAGTTTTCACAACCAAAGAATTATTTGTACCGAGTGTAAAGACATCATCAGCAACAAACATAGGAACAACCACCGCAGTCTTGCATGGCGAGATAACTGACAATGGGAATTGTCCTATTTCTCAATGCGGCTTCTATGTCGGAACGAATCCCAATCCGGATCAAAAGTATACATATCCTTCAAACGAAGAATCATTACTAAATTTTTCTATTAGTAACTTAAAAAGTAATACGACATACTATTATTGCGTGTTTGCTGAAAATCAGAAAGGGGAGTCAAAAGGCGATGTTCTCTCTTTCAGCACGCTTGACACTTCAAAGCCGATTGTATATACGAACAACGCAACGGAGGTAACCGCAACTTCTGCAGTATTGCATGCTACACTATCTGACACTGGCGGATGCGAGGTTACTGAATATGGCTTTTATATTGGGACGTCACAATCCTCTTTGGTAAAACAGAGAATTGAAAATATTCAGAATAATTTGTATTCCTATTCGTATGGAAATCTGTCGGATGGTACTACCTATTATTTCCAAGCATATGCAATAAACGAGAAGGGAGAAAGTAAAGGTGAAATTTTGTCGTTTAAGACTACTCAGTTAGCGTTGCCTGAAATACAGACGAAAGCAGTATCAGATATTAGTTATACATCGGCAAAGTTTAGCGCTTCCATAACATCTAATGGTAGTAGTAATATTAAAGAATATGGCTTCTACTATGGAATATATTCTAATCCTACAACCAAGATTAACGTTGGTAGTGGTAACATACAAAATTTCACTCATAATATAAGTACTCTTTCTCCGAACACCACATATTATGTAAAGGCATATGCAGTTAACGATAAAGGAGAGGGATGTGGAGAAATTATGAGTTTCCAGACACCTGCATATACTATTCCACAAGTACAAACAGGTCAAGCTACAAGTGTGACAGACCGTTCTGCTACATGCGCTGGCACAATTATTAGCAATGGTGGTCAAAGCATTATAGAGCAAGGTATTTGCTATTCCACATTTACCAATCCGACTGTTAGTGGGCCTCATGTTACATCCAGTACATCTTCTACTTCCATTAGTTGCAACATAACAGGTTTGGTGTTTTCAAAGACTTATTACTACCGTGCATATGCAAAAAATAGTGTGGGAATTGCCTATGGAGAACAAAAGTCATTTACAACTGAAGATGCAACGTATAGTGCTGGGTTGAATGGTTTATTTTCAATCTCTAGCACGCAACAAGTCATCTTCTCTGGTGGTAATCTGCGCTATAGAGCCTCTACGAATGAATGGCAATTCGCAAAACATCAATATGAAGTAATAGGTGCAGACAATGCCAACATTAGTTCCAATTATAATGGATGGATTGATTTGTTTGGTTGGGGAACAGGAAATAATCCCACTTTAACATCAACATCAAGTAGTGATTATAGTACTTTTACCGATTGGGGAAACAATACGATTAACGGAGTAAGTGGACAATGGCGCACTCTCACATCTTCTGAATGGAACTATTTAATAAATAGACGAGATAAGAATCTTAGTACTTTTGCAATCGTAAACGGTGTGAAAGGCTGGGTTCTACTTCCGGATAATTGGGTAATGCCATCTGGTGTATCCATAGAATTTTATTGGTATGGTTCTGGATGGAATGATGTGAATATAAACACAACACCTAATAAATATACTATCGCTCAATGGACAATATTGGAAAATGCAGGAGCTGTTTTCTTTCCTGTAACTGGTATGAGATATGAATCTTACGGCGCAATTATAATAGATAAAATTTCAGGTGATGAAACTGAACGAGGCTATTATTGGGCATCTGATAATTTACATTTTTATAATGGAAGTATTACTCGTGTATTGGCTGATGCCGTAATGTCTAATAATTATTTTTCATCTTATAATTACAATGGACAGGCATGCGCAGTCCGTTTAGTTCAGGTTCAATAATATGAAAATACATTTTGCTTGTATCTTTCTTATGGCACTTCAATTTACTGAATTAACAATTCTCATACTTAATAATAAAGTGGAGATACGAAATAAGAGAAATGAAAAGATACTTGTATTTATTAATCATAATCGTTGCTTTAATTAGTTGTGCCAAGCAGGATAGCGTCAGTGTGGCACATAAAGAATTATCCAATTTTTATAACTACTCAACTGTTGATTGGGCCATGATTGATACGCTCTATTATCGCCCTTACAACTGCGATTGGCCGGATGCGATAAGTGTAAAGATAGCATCTGATTTTCCGATGGAATACACATCGAAGTACTGGCATCGGTTGCAGAATGCCAAGACATATCTGCATCAGCAGACATTGCCATTACGCATCGGCGCATCCGATGAGTTCATTAAGCAATTGAACCATACTGAATCTGCATTGGATTCTGTATTTGTACGCATCGCCAGTCAGGAATATTATATGCGCATCTTTGTGGACTGCTACGAAGAAATCATGCCGTTAGAAATAGATAAATGCTTTGAAACATTAACCAAATAAAACTTAAATTTATGCCAACCAATTGTAACTCTTCGCGCGACCTCAAAGAATACATCTCTGATGAGAAGCCTCATGTGGACTATTGCCTCATTGAAATTGATGATGAGAATTATGTCCCAAAGAACGCTTGGGATGAGATAGAAGTGCCTATCTCACAAGGTATGCGCTCGTATCTTGTAGAATGGTGTGATGACCTAATGGGCGATGAGGGAGATATCGGTTTATTCATGGTGGATGAGGCGTTACTCCACGACTTGCAATACATCGCAGAGCGTAGCCAAATTCCGTTTGATTGGAATGAACTGCGCGCACAACTCAAACCCTACAATAGTAATGCGATTCACCTTATTCTCAACTAATATTCTTGGCTTATGAGCGAAATAGTAGAATCTCTGTGGCATAAGTTCTACACAACCGGCTACAAGGTTAATTATCAGAACTTGCGGAACTATTGTCTTGATAACGGTTTCGTCTATCATCCGGAAGAAGCGATAACGGATAACCATACAGAAGAGGAGCAAAGGCAGTTGGTTAACTGGCTGGAGGCTCATCTCTCTTCAAAGGGCGATGAATATACAATTAACTTCTTCCGCGATTACATGAAGGCAGATGTCTAAAGAGAAAGTAATTAAATATTATTGTGTTTTAGTTGGAGCGGACAACATTCTCAACGGGGAACATTTCGTGCCTATCCCAGATGATGTCATGAACAAAATCAAATGGGAATTTGAAGAAAACGAGCGTAGCAACTTCACATACGGACTACCGACACTATATGCTTTCATGGGAAAATACATCGAAGACACATTCCCTAATGATGTACCTAATGGAAATATATCCTTTTGGATTGAATACTTTGAACCGATTGACATAGACGCAATTATGCAAACGTCTAATCAGCCGCGCGAAGTGGATGTAGAAATTAATATCGGTGAGAATAATTGCTTTGAACTATCCCTATGGAATGTCCGTGAAGAAATACAATACGAAAAGGACAAAATTGACATAAGTTGTATAGCATCCCCTTCGGGAGACGAGAACCAATGCAACATGCAAATTCAAATACATCGCTTAAACACATTATTCCCCCATAGGGATAAGTGGTTGCATATAGAAAGCATAACATACCCTAATTGGAATTTGAACGGACATATAGAGTCTATTGAACAAAAAGACAATGTCACCACCTATCATTGCTGCAACTCGCTATTCCCCTTCTCTGTAACCGTAATATGGCACATGATGTATTTCTACGATGGTCGCATACCCATATACAAAGAATAATTGTTTGCCGCAAGACAGCAAGAGTATAGCAAAAAAGTAGGCATTTATTGTTGAGTATCCTAATTCTCCGTGAAGAGGAAATAGATGCCTATTTTTACACCTTACCTTGGCAGACTTCTTCAGCACAAATGGACATGGTGATTGAGCGTGCAGACGGTATTATCAATCTTTGCGAAATGAAATATACATCGGGCGCTTATGCACTTACAAAAGAGGAGGCGAAGAAACTGCAAAATCGTATTCAGGAATTGTCCGGCATATTCACCAAAAAAAGTATAATCCCAGTGCTTGTTACTGACAAACAAGCCAAGAAGAATGAATACTATAACATGTTTGTTTACAACAATATAACTCTTGATAATCTCTTTGCTTGAATGATTATCTTTGGGCCATACGAGACATAAAGTCACCTGCTATGACCAAGAATAATCACCCCCTCCCTCCTGAACATAGTCGTTAATGGTTCATATATATTCATAGTCATTTGTTAACCATTGCCGAAGGTATGCCGAGTACTCATCGCACACAACTCGCTTACCGGACGGATACGGGAAGATAGCTCACCTCTCTATTTCCTGTCAAAATAAAGTAATTTTATAATTAGTATTCTTATTCAAATTTTCTTGTGAGGGCGGAGGGCTTTTACTATCTTTGCCGCATTATATTCAGAGAGTCTAAATGAACGATTCTTCTTTTATATTATCTCCCCTTTCGTCTGATTTCTCGGACGTATGGTCGGAACCGGAGTTGCTGTCCTCTAAAGGACATAATGCACTTTATGTGGCGACACGTTTCGGACGGAAGTACGTGCTGAAAGCTCTGGCAGAACCTTATCGCGAATCCACTCCGCATATTGAATTGCTTCGCAAAGAGTTTGCTATCGGTGTCGGTGTGGACCATCCCAATGTCGTCAGGCTGCTTGATTTCGGGCACATGGATTCCATCGGCTGGTATATCCAAATGGAGTATATCGACGGTGTTACGCTGGGTCAGTTTCTTGAGACGAGCCCGACTGCTGCTATCCGCCGCCGCATCATCGAGCAACTCCTTGACGCCCTTTCCTGCCTGCATGGGCGGCAAATCATCCATCGCGATATCAAGCCTTCCAATATCCTCATTACCCGTAACGGTTCCACCGTCAAACTGATTGATTTCGGTGTGTCTGACACCGATGATTATGTTACCTTCAAACACCCAGCCGGCACTATGGCATATATCGCGCCGGAGCAGTTAGCAGGGCAGCCCATAGACAACCGTGCAGACATCTATGCGGTCGGCAAAATCATCGCTCTTCTTTTCCCGCATCACTATAGATGTATTGCCCGCAAATGCACGCGCGTGAACCCCGCCAATCGTTATTCATCATGCGCACAGGTGCTACGGGCTATCAATAGAGCTGACAGAGCGCGACTATGGTTGCCGGTGTCACTTCTTTTATTGTTCTTGTCATGCGCAGCCGCATGGGGAACCTATTCCGGCTATCAGCGTTCAGAGCGTGTCCATAAAGACCGCGAGAGCCGGTTGTTTGCTCGTATGGATTCACTGCGTGCGCAGAATGATGAACGCCAATCGCAAGTGGATTCCCTCAATCGTGTGGTGGATTCGCTGGCCTTAAAATCCAATACGCCTTCACCGCGTGAACAAGTACGTCAGAAAGCCGCTGCCATACATATCGCCCGCCATGCGGCTATACGCAAAGCGGTTAAAAGCGGCGAGTTGAAAACAATGAAAGAAGTGCGTGATTACGATGGCGGGCTGCATGCGAATTTACAGAAGGCAAAGCAGTCCATAAAAGATCCCGTATTACTGGAAGAATTCATGCAGGCATATTTCAACTATTGGAATATGAACAGCCAATTGTATGATTCCTTGTCTCTCGTTTTGCCGGAGGAATAAAAAACAAGAAGTAATAAGAAGTACAAGCGTGTCAAAAAATTGTTGTACCTTTGCATCGGATTTCAAGAATTGATTATCATGAACAAAAATGCCCCAGAGGTTATCCAGCTCCGCAAGGATGTAGAAGCGCGTTTTGGCACACGTCCTACTACTCCGGCTGATTTTGAGTCTCTTATTGCACAAATATGGCTGTGTCTGCATGAGAATATCGCTCTGAGTACATTGGAGCGGCTCTGGGGATACGTGGAAGGTGCAAATAACACCCGTTTGTCCACGCTCAATATCCTTTCCCGTTATGTGGGGTCGCGCAATTGGAATGATTATACCAATCATTTGAAGGAAGGCGAACATGGCAGCAGTAATCCGTTCATTGCAGAAGGTATCCATACAAAGGACTTACAACCCGGACAAAGCATTGAAGTGACTTGGTTGCCCAACCGCCGTTGTGTATTCCGCTATTTGGGAGATATGCGCTTTGAGGTAATGGAATCCGTCAATTCCAAACTGAGCGTAGGGGACACTTTCGTCTCTACATTCTTCCTGACCGGTCAGCCGCTCTTTATTGACCAGCTTGTCCTTACAGGACATACCACCGTCTCATACGTCGCGGGCAATAACGGCGGACTGCAGTCTGTGGTGCTCATTTAAGACTCATTCTGTTTCAGGCTGAGGTTCATTGCCTTTTTTATTTCCCCGCTGCCAGTACTCACTCCGTACAGGCTTGGTGCTCATTATTGCTTCTATCTCTTTGTCCTCTTTCGACAGACGGCGGAGAATGGCGGACTTGATGTTCCAACCCGCTGCCTTACCGATATAAAAAAGACTGCATATATCAATATTGTCAAAACCGAGACTATACAAGGCAATGTATCGGAGGTCACGTTCCGTCAAGTCGGGATGTTCTTTTTGCTTGCGCACTAAAAAGTTGTTGCTGGCTTTGTTGTAATCTTCGCTGAACTGCTCCCAGTCGCTTTCGGACAGCACTAACAGTTTGCGCAGTTCCTTGACTATTGTCGGAGGTATGTCGCTTCCGTGTTCGTCCATGTATTTGCCGAGGGCGTTCGTCATAGCCAAACGGTGGTGCAGATACTGGCGCAAGGTCTTGCGTTTGTCCTCCAGTTCTGTGGCAAGCAGTTTGTTAATACGTTTGAGGTGCGATTTCTCCTGCTTCTCTAACTGACACTTGGCATTTAGATTTATTTTCTCCCTTTCGTCTATTTCGTGTTGTATCTTTGCGTAGAGGGCAATACGTTCGTTCTTCTCTTTGATGCGGGTGTAAACCAACAAGGATATGAGTATGCCTATCACTATTACCGCTATGCTTCCCGCTACCATTCCCCGCAGATGCCGCGCGGTTATTTGCAGCCGTAACACGTTGCTCTGCTCCCGTTCGAGGTCGTACAACTTGGAGATAGTGTATGCTCGGCTGCGTGACTCGGCATTCAGTTGCTCCACTCGTATTCCGTACATCCGTTCCAACTCGTGGAACGCGGAATCTTTCCTACCTTGAATAAGGAGAAGCCGGCTGTGCTGATAGAGGTATTGCTCTTTGCACCAAGCGGAAGACGATGTATCTGCGGACAGGATATGGAGATACTTTTCCGCTTCGGTAGTATTGCCTTGTTGGATATAGATACCAGCGATGTTTCCCGCATGGAGTCTAATGCCGAACGTGTCGCATAGCTGCTTGCTGAAGAATAGCAGATTGGCTGTATCGGGGCAGTCTTCGTACTGTTCCTTATGGAAAAGGATATCGTACATCATCACTTCGTCGTGAGCCAGATTGGCCTCGCTCAGGGCACTATCGAAATACTGCGTAATGACATCTCTTTCACCGTCACCATAGAGACCCGCATAAGCGACATCACGGTAACAGGCGCACAAGTGCAAGTGGTCGTTTGTCTGCTTGAAATATGGTATTGCCTGTAAGGCATACGCCTGCATCACGCTGTGCAACTGTTCGTCCGAGGCAGTAAAAGCAAGACACAAGTATATCATTCCGGCATAGGGACTGTCTTGTTCAAGGTACTGAATATAATCTGCCGCTTCTTTAAGGTTTCGTGTGGCGGAAATAAGGTCGTGGTTCTCTGTGTATTGTATGATAGCGAGCGTATAAAGAGCTTTGCAGAGATTCTTTTTGTCGTCCGTTGCGCGGTAAAACGCTACCACTTTAAGCATGACCGAATCCGTATGGTTGTTGTTTTCGTAAAGTTGGGTATATTGCTGCTGCCGTACGGTTCCCAACTCCAGCAACATCTGCCGTCGCACAGCATCTTCTTTGCCCATTTCAGTGTATTGCATACCTTCCAAAACGGCGATACTGCTGTCAGGATGCTGCCATACGAGCCTTTCCGCCTCGTCTAACTGCTCTGAAAACCTCATATTCCCATTTTTTGTGCACGACATCATAATGATTAGCACACAATATATTAGAGCAACTATGCCTAAGCCTTTTGCAGAAACTAAACCTCTTATGAGGTTTTTTATGTCATTTATATTTGCATACATCATTTTTAGTGATTTTAGGGATGTTGTATTTTATAATAGGCTGATTTATAAATGTCGTAAATTTGTTGTTTTAGCAGTCTTTTGCCTCGACTTATATCCTATGAGGTTTTTTTCTATCCGAAACGTACCTGTTTTTTGTCTGTTCCATATTTTTGTATGACCTTTGCGGCGGCAAAAGTAAATAATAATGTCGAATTAACAATATATCTGCTTTTGCAAAAAGAAAATTTTCAACCTAATTAGTCCTTTTATAACAATGAAGGACAAAATAATAAAGATTAAGGAGGGTAAGATTATGAAAACGAAGTTATTTGTTATGTTACTTGCTATTGCGAGTTGTATTGCCTGCGAAAAGGAAACGCCTGTAGAGACCCCGCAGCCTGAAACTCCTATTGAAGGAGAGCCAGGTCCTCCGGCGATAATGACAATCGTAAAATTCGCTGACCAAAGCCAATTGGATTATGTTATTGTTCAACATCCTCTTTACGGGAATGACGGTCTCCATGATGTACTCTTATATAACGAAGATACAACGTTGACGTTAAATTGTAAAAAGTCTTTTGAGCCATCTTTTGGACAAACGACTAATTCGGCGTTGAACCCAATGTGTATTGATGTATTACAGAATGAACTTTCCGTTTTGGGAACATCTCCCTATATACCTTTAGCGGAGGGCTATTATCTGATTGACTGGAAATGGATGGAATTAATGCCGTTAAGTAGCACTACAAATATCGTAGCCAATCCGAAGCAATTTTACGCGCATATACGCGATCATTGTTTTATCACCAACACCAAATGGTCGGAATTGGATGACTTGTACAAAGAGTGGGATAGAGACCAAGTCTCTTTGCCTATAAATATTTCAACTATATATCACATCGGATATGAAGAAGTTGATAGATACCTCGGTCTATACAAGAAAAGCAAATGGAGTCCCTATGAATCTATCTACTATTGGGGCACATTTGTGTCGAACGCGGCTATGTACTTTTATGATGATGGATTTCCCAATGAATATGGCGCATCATTTGAAGGCTATTGCTCATTGTTAGACAGTGTGCAAAATGCTTTCATACAACCGTTAGTGGAAATTATTGAGAATAATAAATTTCAAGATGTATTAATATATGAATACAAGTTTAATTAGAATTACGATAGTCCTCTCGCTATTTTATTAAACAGTAACCCCTATGAAATCGGTCAATGTCATCCTTCGCACGGTATTCGTATTGTTAGTGCTTGTGTCTTTATCCGTCAAGGGAGAGTCTCAACCTTCTTTGCCTGTTGTTCATCTTCAATACAGTGCATTGAGTACCGATACTTTTTCCAATGCATATTTGTCCTTTAACGACAACGGCGACAAACTATCGTCAAATGTACTAATCCGGCATCGTGGCGCAAGTTCCACGATATATCAGAAGCAATCATTTGCATTAAAATTTGTTGATGACAGCAATCAAAAAGAAGACATTTCCTTTATGGGTATGCGCTCCGATAACTATTGGATATTGGATGCAATGGCGGTGGATAAGGCCCGGATGAGAAACCGTGTCGCGATGGATCTATGGTTGGATTTTTCCGCAAAGCCCTACTATTATTCCCAGGAGCCAAAGATGTGCAACGGGTATCACGGCAAGTTTGTAGAAGTTTATGTCAACGGGAGTTACAACGGCATATACTGCTTGATGGAAAGGGTAGATCGCAAGCAATTGAAGTTGAAGAAGGTGAAGGGTCAAACCATTTATGGCATCCTGTACAAGTCGGTCAGCCACGAGGGCAGTTTCTTCGGCCCTTTGTGTCCTTATGACAACACGTCTGATACGTGGATGCGGTTCGAGTACCAATACCCTGATGCCGAAGACAGCCTGATTGATTGGAAGCCATTGTATGATATAATGGATTATGTGAACACGGCATCGGCTTCCGAATTGAGCCAACAAGCATGGAACCGATTCGATATTCCCGTCTTTTTGGACTACTATCTGTTCACGTATGTGCTATCCGCCAGAGACAACTGCGGGAAAAATCTGTATCTGAGTTATTACGACATTCATCAAGAGCAGAAGATTCTGATAACCCCGTGGGATATAGACCACTCATTCGGTCGTGCTTTTGACGGGAGCAAGGAGACACCCGACTATGATTTTCAGTGGGGCAGCATTCTGTTCCGGCGTTTCGAGCGTAATATCCCGTTGTATCGCTCAATGCTGAAACAACGTTATGCTTTTTTGCGTACCAATGCCTTTTCGCTTTCTTCGTTGCGACAACGTTTTGCCGACTATTTCAGTCTGTTTGAGCAAACAGGGGCAGCCGAGCGCGAGACAGAAAGATGGAGCGGTGCAGATGGCATATATTTGGATTTTGCAAAGGAAAAAGAGTATATTGACTCGTGGATAGAGCAACGTTTGCAATTCACCGATTCACTATTTGACTACAATCCTGTCAATTCTTCTCTCGAAAGTGTCAATCCACTGCTGCTTGAACCGTTGCCGCGAAAGACTTATGAGAACGGTATGCTTCTGATTCACAAGAACGGCAACAAGTACAATGTCAATGGCGCAAAAGTCGAGTAACAAAGTTTTACATATCACTTTGCCTGACATAAGAAATATCCATATCCGCACAAAACAAGTATAATCATTAACCAACAATCTTATGAAAAAAGCAATATTTATCATTATGGCAATCTGTTTGTTTGCTTCGTGCAGTCACAGGAACTCGGCAGACAGACCTGACACGGAAGACAAGTATGATAAAATAGAGTTGCAGCAAAATAAGGAGCATCGCCCGACCAATCCTCTTCCCCCTGTCACACCCCTTGACAAAGGGCACAAAGACAGTATTCAACTACGTACTGAGTTGCAGGAAGAAGAACCGGTTTTTACTCCGTTGGATTCGTCCGGGAATGTCGAAATAGTAGTACCCCAAGCGGGTGCAGATATTTATTAATTAAAAGGAGGACAATAGAATGAAAAAGGTTTTACAAGTGGCATTTGCCATAGCAATCATTGCTGTCGCTACGTCATGCGAAGAGCAGGTTACGTTAAAAGAGGAAGAGAATATCCCTGAGTTAGCGGAACACTTGTTAGGTATGACTCACGAGAAAGCAAAGCAGTATTTAGAGACACAACGGTTTGTGTTAGTTGAAGTGCGCGAATCCTCGCACGAATATTTGTATACACGCAATTTTACCGACAAGCAGCAGACAGATGAAGCGGATGAGTATCTTGGTTATGCTACAATCGGTACTGATACCATCCGATTAGTTAGTGCCCGCCATCGCTGCCAAACGCAGAAAAATGCCAGTGACCTGTACCGTAAATGGTCCAACTATACGTGGAAAGTTACGTTTCCCACCGTTGAACAATGGGACGGCAGTATATCGCTTTATCATTTTTCCGATTTTCCTAATAAGAGTGACTTTTCTTACAGTTCCTACCACGAAGGCACAATAATAAAAGAACAACTCCAACAAGCAGAGAAAGACTATAAGAACGGCATCCTGTCGGAAGAGGAATATAAAGGATTAGTTGAGGAATTGTCTTCGGGTCGTGACCGTTTCAATTCAGATTACCAACACGCGGTAGATAACAATACATTGTATGAAGCATCCGAGTTTTATTTCAATAGTGAGGCAAGCGGTCGTCCGAAAGAGACTACGCTTACATTGTTTATGAATAATGGCGGAAATATTGAAGTGCTTTACCAAACAACGGGTTTTGTTTCGCATTGGAAATAATCAGGCAATAGAAAGGGCGTAAGCAAAAAAGAACCGGCATCTATGTAAAGGGTGCCGGTTCTTTTAGTATTGCGAGAGTACTGTGAGAGTATTGTGAGAGTATTGCGAGAGTTGCTTTGACCTATGGATGACCTATGGGTGACCTATGCGTGACCTATGGGCGACCTATGGGTGACCTATGGGCGACCTATGGGTGACCTATGGGAAAGGTAGGGAGAAACAAGGGAGATGGCAGGGGCAATTTTGTGAGGATGACGGGGGCATTTGCGGAGCGGGCAGGGTATAAAAAAAGAACCGTGACGGCAGGTTAAGAAGGTTGCAGTCACGGTTACAGAAAGATGATAAGGGAAGGATGGCTACAAGTTTCTAATGCGCCACTCTTTTGGGTAGAGGTTGTTCAGCCGATTACCGACATTCTTCACGAATCCGAGGGGCACATCCTCATAGGTGAGCAGGACGATGCCAGTGGGCATTCCCTGTTCCACTTCGATTGTATCAGAGCGGAGATACGCCAAAGCTTTCTCCAAACTCAAGTCTAAACACGGGAAGGCATCTTTTCGTAACGCCTTCGCCATACTCAAACTATGCTGGGGAACCATAGAAACCCTCTTCTTCTCACTGATGCCGAATCCCAAAGAGATACAAGTGAGACAGGATGTGAGGTAGTCAATCAGTTCTTTGTGCCTTGCGGGGTAAGCGGTTATGAAGCGGTCTCCCTGTCTGAAGACCCAATCCTGCGGGAATTTGAGCCACGTCTGCAACAGCGCCTCTTCCTCCACTTTCTGTTGCTGCTGGGGCTTTTTGGGTGCAGGAATGCGGAAGGGAGCGTAGTCTTCCATGTTTTTCTGCAGGACGCAGATATACAGACCTTCGCCTTTGACCTTGTGGGGGTAGAAATGGTACCCCGGGAAGCCTTCCGTTATGCCCCAATCAGGGTCGTAGTCCAATTCGAGCACTTCGGCACCGAGACACTCAGCCGCCCACTCCACATTATGCTCGTTCTCCTCCTTGTTGAAGGTGCATGTCGAATAGATGAGTATGCCTCCGGGTCTGAGTGCGTCCCATACATCCATAAGAATCTTACGCTGCCTCTCAGCACACATCTTAACGTTCTTTTTGCTCCATTCGGCTCGTGCGTTCAAGTCCTTTCGGAACATACCTTCTCCCGAGCAAGGCGCATCAACCAGCACGCAGTCGAAGAGGTTGCGGCACCGTTCTCCGAAATCCCCCGCCTGATTGTGCGTCACAACGGTATTGCCATTGCCCCACTTTTGTATATTCTCGGACAAGATGAACACCCGCTGCCTCACGACCTCGTTGCTTACCAGCAAGCCGTCCTTGTCCAGGAACTGACTGATTAGCGTAGATTTACCTCCGGGTGCGGCACACAGGTCGAGAATGATGCTATTAGGACTGACGTACTGGTCAAGAGCCTGCTGTATGAACATACTGCTTGCTTCCTGCACGTAATATGCCCCCGTATGGAACAGGGGGTCCAAGGTGAACTGCGGTCTCTCTTCGAGGTAATAGCCCTCCAGATGCCACGGGACCTCATCGATGTCGCAGTCAAAAGTGAGCGTATTCACCTTGTCGTTCAAGCGAATGGCCGTTGTCGGTTCTTCGTCCAAGGCTCGAAAAAGCAAGTCCGCCTCGGGACCTAATTGCTGACGCATTTCCTCAATGAAATCAATCGGCAACACTTGTTTGGCACGTTCTTTATCCATGGTGTAAACGTTTGAAACAGTCCATCGTATTCTCCATCAACGAGCAGATAGTCAACTGCCCTACGCCACCGGGCACGGGTGTGATAAGCCGGCATTTGGGTGCGACCGCCTCCGTGTCCACGTCGCCACACATCTTGCCGGTAGCAGGGTCGGTGTTAATGCCAACATCCACTACTACAGCCCCTTCCTTCACCATTTCCGCGCTGACGAACTTGGGCTTGCCAATCGCCGCCACGATAATGTCCGCCTGGCGTAAGAGGGCAGTCAGGTCTTTCGTATGGCTATGGCAGACGGTCACCGTAGCGTTCTCGTTCAGGAGCAGTTTGCTTACGGGCATACCCACTATGTTGCTTCTGCCAATGACGACCGTGTCCCTGCCGTCCAAATCAATCTCCGCCTCTTTGAGTATCCGCATCACGCTTCGTGGTGTGCACGGGACGCAGAACTGCGAGTAGTTGTTGTGCTTCTGCTTCCATAGTTGTGACACATTGGCATCGGTCACTCCGTCCACGTCTTTCTCCGGCGAAATGGCGAGGACGATACGCTCCTGGCGGATATGCTTGGGCAAGGGCATTTGAACCAATATGCCGTCCACGTTATTGTCTTCATTGAGACTGTATATGGTAGAGAGGACATCCTCCTCGCTGCTGCTTTCCGGCAAACGCACTACCCTGCAATCCAGCCCCGCCCGCTGCGCATTCTTCTCGCAAGACGCCACGTAGCGCGTGCTACCATAATCCTCGCCGACCAGCACGACACTCAAACAGGGTACGCGCCCATACTCCTCACGCAATAGGATGTTCTCTTTCTCAAGTGCTTGCAGTATATGTGCAGCAGTAGTCTTTCCGTCAAATAACATAGTCTCTATTCTTTTACAATCCTGTTAAACAGCCCCTGCCGGTAGGTGTCCTGCATCAGCAGGTTGAACTTGAACTGCCCGTCCCGGAAGCCGTCCTTCAGACACAATTCTTTGAAGAGGGTGTAGGCATTCGGTTGGAGCAAATGCCCCGTCGGCTCTTTCAGTCGCATCGACTGCCGCTTGCTTTCATACTCCATATTGATTTGCTGCAATTTGGAGTCCACTTCGCGCGTGAACAAATCCAGCAGTTGGGGAGCCTGTTTCTCGCTTCGCTTGCCGAACTCGAAGTAGAAGTCGTACGCCGACTCCTCCGCATTGGCAAACCCTACGAAGAAAGGAATGCTTACGTTGTACATTTCCGCCACCTGATGAACGGCACGGATAAACTGTGCTTCATACAGTTTCTCGCCGGTCAGCGACACGATACCGTTCACCTTCGAGATGAAATGGACGGTAGGCGTGTTGACGTACTTTCCGCCCACTTCCACGATGTCGTTCATATTGTAGCGATACAAGCCGCAGTTGGTCGTAATATACACGCAGTAGCGGTGACCGTATTCCAGTTCGCTCAATTGGAGGAAATGCTTGTTGGGCATATCCAGTTCCTGCTCGTCCACAAACTCGTAGTAGTGGTACTGGGGGAAGAGTACGCTTTCGCGGGAGGCATTCACGGGATGACCGAACCGACACTCCGTCGCGATATATCCCAACTCGGAGTAAAGAGTCTGCCGCCAGTTGAAACGATCCATGAACTTCTCTATATAGACTTTCGCGTTGCCGCATTTCCATGTACTGAGTACCTGAAGGTAAGGGAAATAGTCCTTCGGGGAGATGGTGGCATAGCGTTTCTTGAGTTCGCGCAACTGTTTGGCTCGTTCGGCATTGGCGTGAAGATAAGGTGCGATAGCATCCAACAGACGAGGCTCAATCTCCACCGAGAAACTGCCGTGTTCGATGTCATCCGCCATCTGGTCCAGCCGCTCATCCACGGTATGGAGCAACTCAACGATAGTCGAAGGATTAGCGGTCGCCCAGAACGTCAGGTCTTCCCATTGCAAGGCTAATGTCATAATGACGTAGTTACGGGTTTGCGGGTCACTGATGTTCATCACTTCGGCAGGAGCAGTGTATCGTTTGCGGAGGATGCCCGGAATCTCTTTGACCAGCATACCGCTCACAGACCCGTATATGGTTCCGTCGGGTGCGTAGCCTTCCACATCTTTTCCTACAATCTGGAGGATATGTCCTCCGAACGCACGCGGCCGCTGCCGGACGAAGATGTACAGCCAGTGTTCAGACATACGATGGTACAGCGTGCGAAGATAGGAACGGCTGATAGGAATCCACTTGGGTTTGCCGGTCGTGCCGGATGTCGTTGCGTACATTATCGGGTTGCCTGTAATAAGCACATCCCGTTCTCCCATTTTCTGACGTTCTACGAACGGACGCAGTTTCTCATAGTCATTGGCAGGTACGGCGCGCTGGAAACGAATGAACAATTCCCCGGGTGTTTCCGCTTGAAGAATCTCGGAGAAGTGATGAGCCTTGCCGTAGGCGGTAAACTGGTTCTGACGCAGGATGCGATGCAAGGTCTTGAACGCTTCCATATAAGGGAAACGGGATGCTACTCGCAACTTGGTGTGCAAAAACAGACCTAAAAAACGTAGCCCGAAATTAAGAAAGAAAGGAATATGAGGAGCTTTATGGCTCATTTTCTTGCAGATCTATTTGGTTTTCTTTGCTATTGATATGGTTTTCGTACGGGAAAGCGTAACGTATGAAAGTGCAGAAATCGTTGCGCCACGTTTTCCAGTTATGACTGCCTTTTACACTCACCAGCACATACGGGATATGTCTCTTGCGCAGTAACTTGCCGAACCTGACACCATACGAGCGGAAAATATCCGCCTCGCCCACACTGATGAAAAAATGTGTCCCATCCGGCAAGTCATTCGTAACGCACCAGTCCTCGTCCGCTTCAGGTAACTGCTCCTTAAAGATGACCGGCGAAAGCAGGCCTACCCAAACATAACGTCCCGGATGCGTATTCGATATGGTTACCGCTTGATAGGCTCCGTTCGACAACCCTGCCACAATCCGGTCTTGCGGATGGTTGCTCACCCTGTAACGTGCGTAGGCTAAATCCTCTATCTCATTAAAGTAGTCAATAAAATTCCCCTTCCTGTTCTTGAAGTACCCCAATATGTTCCGAGTGAACCCTTTTATCTTCACGTCGCGGTCTCCCTCCAAGTCCTTGTACCGCTTGCCCCATATATATTTGCCGGCATTGGTGTTCGGCATCACCACCACGCAGGGCCGAATCAGGCGATGGCTGATCAGGCTGTCCAATATGTACTGAATGTTCCCGTTACGCGACCATGAATACTCGTCTCCGTTAACTCCGTGCAGCAGATAGAGAATAGGGTATTGACTGGTATCATTCTCTGTATTGTCGTATCCGTCAGGCAGGTAAACAAGGACAGGACGGTTGTTCAGTGCCGATAATGTGGGCATACTGATAGTGTCTATCCGGCTCTCGCCATATACGGTGGCACCCCAAACAATCAACCATGTGACTAACCCAAAGCGGCGAAACATCTTAATCCTTATATACCAATCGGATATTATCAACCCACAATGTGTTGCCGGGATGACCGACAAACGCCTCATAGCAACCCGACGAGCAGACAATAATCATGTGGGTCGGGTTCTCTTCGCTGTATCCTTCTTCTTTCACTTGTGTCATTTCGCCCTTTGAGTTACGGGCTTTCATGATATGTGCGTTCAGACCCATATAGTCTTTGTAGCCGCTTTGGCGGGTGATGGCATCGCCCCAGTAAATGGGTATGCGATGGTCGTTCTTCCAGTCTGTCGAGTGATAGACGCGCTCGTAGCCTGTTGCCACGCGTTTGGCGTGCAGGTTGCCGTCTTTGTCCTCCCAGCGGCGTTGGAGAATGATGTACATCTCGGCTGCATCGCGACCTTTTTTCCAGGTCACTTTGGGTTTGGCTTGGGCGTAAGCTATCTCGTCCGACTCTTCCACTTTCGCTTTGTAGTCCAGCATCATGGCTATGGGGCGTTTAGTGAACGCCACTCCCATATCCACTACTCCGTATGGGTCTTCTGCAGATGTCACCGGCTCAAGGGTCACGCCCGTAAAAATCGTTCCTGCCACCATTACGCGCACCTTGAACAAGCCTATGGCTATCACGCTGTCCATCTTGTTGTCCAGACGGCAACACCAGCCTTTCCCGCGACGTTCGGGACTAACGGTGCCGGATGCTTTCTCTATCCCTTTCACGCGGGCGTAGGCACTGCTTACCGTCCACGGACTGCCGCTCTTTTCGTAATCGAACGCTACGTTCTTGCGTATCGTATCTGTCGGTGCAATGGCATACAGCACACGCGTCTTGCCGCCTATGATACGCGACTCCTTGATGTAGCGGACTACCCACTGCTCCATATCGCCGAACGGAACAGGTTCAATACGCTCCTGACCCGTTACTGCCAAAGCGGCAAGCAGAGAAATAAATAAGAACAAACGCTTCATAATCATCTTATTTGGATTTAGCCTTTTGGGCATTGGTCTCATCTATCTGCATCTGAAGCATCGCCTCAAACTTACGTACCGACTCTTCAATCTGGTAATGGGATGCAAATTCGGCATACTCGTGCTCCATACGCTTGCGCTCGTCGGTGTGTGACAGCCAGTAGTCTATCTTCGATGCGAGGTCGTTCGGATCGCCCACGTGGAACAGACTGCGCTCGTCCAATGCAAACTGTCGCGTTGCTGACAGCGAACTGTCGGATATGACGGGCACTAAACCCATAGCAAATCCCTCGATGCAGCCTATCGCTTCGCTCTCCATATCGCTCGTGTGAACGTACAAATCCGCTTGTGCCAGTAGGTCTTGCAATTCTTCGCGGCTGTAATAGCCGAAGATAGGCGTATTGGGCAACTGGCGACCCATTTTCTCGTACTTGTGCAGTTCGGGGCCCTTGCCCGCAAAAATCAGTTGAATCTGGTCTCTGTATCGCGAAATACCCACGGCATGCAGCAGCAGGTCCTGACGTTTCTCGTTGGCGAGACGACCGGTCATAATCACTAATATCTTGCCTTCCCATTTCTTGTCTTTCTCGCGTTTCGTATAGTGGAAACTCGGGTCTATACCGTTTGATATGGGGTGGAGTTGCCCTTTGTAGCCGTGTTTGACCAGCTGGTCTGCCATAAACTGGCTCGGGCAATGGATATGTTGGAAATCGCGGTATATGTACTGCCACCACAACTCATACACGAACGATGTCACGGGTTTTATCTTGTTCAGTCGGATGTTGCTTGTGATGTTCTCCGGCTGGATGTGGAAGGCGGCGGTAGCGGGTTTGCCTTGGCGGTCTGCTTCCCGTTTCACGGCGCGTGTCAGGGGGAATGGCATCAGACAATGGACTACTTCTGCCCATGCAACTGCCTCGCGGATAATGGCTTTTTTGCACTTCGCAAAGCGGAACCCGTGCTTGTGAATCAGGCTGTCAAACGGATGGACGTGAACCTCTGGTAGCAGGTAGAGGTCGTCTTTCAGACCTGTCTCGTCAGGATAACGCTCGTCCGTGGCGAGGATGCGAACCTCGTGACCATGGCGGCGAAGCACCTCAGCAAAACGTTGCGCTGATATCGACGTGCCGTTGTTGTTCGTCCAGTACGTGTCGAGAGCAAATAGTATCTTCATATAGAATAGATTATGGTTTCTTCTCGGGGTTGTTCGTTGCACGATTGGTGGTCTCGTGCAAAAAAACGCCGCAAAGATACGCTCTTTCTATCGCAATACCAAATCTTTTTTCGTTTGTCCTATTAACGCAAATCCACTACCTTTGCCGCCGTGTTTGATTGATGACTATGCAGGCTTACTTTTTTGATATGGACGGCACGCTTTTCGACTCCATGCCTCACCATGCGCAAGCGTGGGACGAAGTGACGCGTCGCCATGGTCTCTCTTTCACTCCCCAGGAGTGTTATCGTGAGGAGGGACGGACGGGGATTGATATCCTTCAGGAGATTTTCCGCCGCGAGCAGGAGAAGGGCAACCCTACCGAAATAGACACTCTCGGTCCCGATGAGCAGCTCGCGCATATCCGTGCCGTCTATCAGGAGAAGAGTGCTCGTTTCAAGGAACTTGGACCTATCATGCCTGTCAAAGGGGCATACGAACTCCTGCAGTACCTCCACGCCTTGCCCGGCACGCAGATATGGATTGTCACGGGCAGTGCACAGCAATCGCTTTTCCGCCAATTGGATGACGCTTTCCCGGGCATCTTTACCCGTGAACGGATGATTACGGCGGATGATGTCCGTCACGGCAAACCCTCTCCCGAACCTTACCTCATCGCATGGCAGCGTACCGGCTTGCCCAAATCCGACTGCTGCGTCATCGAGAACGCTCCGCTTGGAGTGCGTTCTGCCAAGGCTGCGGGGCTGTTCACTTACGCCGTCAATACAGGCAACCTGCCCGTCAGCGCACTGCAACAGGAAGGTGCCGATTGCGTCGTCGGCAACATGGCTCAACTGCTACAAATCATTTCCAAAACTCATACATTATGACAGTCTTCATTACGGGCGCATCGTCAGGAATAGGAATGGCATGCGCAAAGAAATTCGCCGCCAACGGCTATCGACTCATCCTCAATGCACGCCGTCAGGAACCTCTCCGGCAGCTTGCTGACGACCTCCAAAAGCAGTACGGAACGCAATCCTTGCTGCTTGTCTTTGACGTACGTGACAGGCAGGAGGCGCAGAAACAGATTGCTAATCTGCCGGCTGAGTGGCAGGACATCGATATCCTCGTCAATAACGCAGGACTCGCTCTTGGACTCGAAAAAGAGTACGAAGGCGACTTTGCTGACTGGGACACTATGATTGACACCAACGTCAAAGCCCTGCTCAACATCACGCGCTTTGTAGTCCCGGGTATGGTGGCACGCAACCACGGGCATATTATCAACATCGGCAGTGTTGCCGGAGATGCTGCTTATCCCAACGGTGCGGTCTATTGTGCCTCCAAGGCTGCTGTCAAAACGCTCAGTGACGGACTGCGTATCGACCTCGCGCACACGCCTTTGCGCGTCACTACTATCAAGCCCGGACTCGTCGAAACCAACTTCTCCGTTGTACGTTTCCACGGCGACAAGGAGCGTGCCGATAATGTCTATAAGGGCATCAAGCCTCTCACGGGTGACGATGTGGCGGATTGTGTCTTCTTTGCAGCATCCGCTCCTGAGCACGTACAAGTCGCTGAGATACTTGTCCTTGCCACTCATCAGGCAAGCGGAAGCGTCATCTGCCGCCAATAAAGAAAAACGCACGCCCTACATTCGGCGTGCGTCCTGATGGCTTACGTAAAGAGGGTCTTCATTCGCCGGAGACCCTCTTCTAATTGTCCCCTCGGGCATGCTATGTTGACGCGCATATAACCCTCGCCTTCTTTGCCGTAGAACGTTCCCGCACTGACTCGCACGTGCAGTTCGTTCATCAGTTTCCGTTCTACTTTCGCCGATGTGTAGGGATACGCTCCGTGCCATATCCATGTCAGGTATGTACCTTCCAATGGCGTAACCCGCAGACGCGGCAGTTCACGGCGGACATATTCGCACAGGAATCGGTAGTTCTCTCCTATATAGTTGTTTACGGCGTCCAACCATTCTTCTCCCTCGTTGTAGGCTGCTTCCAATGCCGTAACGCCGAACACCCCCACATCTGTCACTAACATTGCCTCCAATGCGCTCTTCACACGCGCACGGAGTGACGGATTGGGCACTATTAGGTTGGATATGCCTGTGCCCGCAAGGTTGAACCCTTTGCCTGGTGACGTGAACACTATCAGCCTGTCGCGGACGCTCTCTATGGTCGCCATCGGGATGTACTGACCGCCCAAAGGCATCACTTCCCCGTGTATCTCGTCCGAAATCAGCAACAGGTCGTATCGCTGGCATATATCTGCCACGTACTCCATCTCTTCGCGTGTCCACACTCTGCCGGTCGGGTTGTGAGGGTTGCAGAACAGCAGTATGCCTCCTCTCTGTGCTTGGGCTTTGCGTTCAAGGTCGTCTCGGTCAATCGTATAGTGTCCGTCCGTGCACAGCATCGCGTTGCCTGTTATTTCCACACCGTTGTCTGTCAGGCAGTGCAGAAAGCCGTTGTAGGCGGGCATCTGCATAATCACTTTCAATCCCTTGGCGGTCGGCTCGCCTTGTCCGTGAAGCAGGCTGCGGCCTTTGTGCAGGATAGCCACTAATGCGGGCAGCAGACCTGTAGCGGGCAGTATCTCGTCGGGGTGTATTTCCCAGCCGTGTCGTCTGCCGAACCAGCGTGCCACGGCTTCATAGTAACTCTCCGGCACGTGCTCGTACCCATATACGCCGTGTGCCACCCGTTCCGAAAGCGCGCGCACTACGCATGGAGCGGTCGGAAAGTCCATATCCGCCACCCACATCGGTATCAAGTCGTCGTAATACTCGTCGTCCCATTTCACGCAACCGCTGTGCCGCCGGTCTCTGACTGCTGAAAAATCATAACTCTCCATCGCTGTATCTGTTTATTCTGTTTCTATATCTGTATCAGTGTATATGGATACCCGTATCAGTGTATATGGATGCCTATACCTGTGTGCGTTTGAAGCCTGTACTATCTCTGTGCCTTCATTTGGCGCAGCAAAAGTACATCTTTTTTGGTATCCGTGTATGCTTTTCCCTCGGAAAATCTTTGCCCTCCCCAACTTCTTCGTATATCCACCCCGACTTCCACCCATTTCCTTCCCGACTTCCACCCATTTCCGTCCCCGATACCCACCCATTCCTTCCCGACTTCCACCCTTTCCTTCTCCCTCTTTGAAGCGACTTGTAAGCAATCACGAGCGGGTGATTAGCGGGTGATTAGCGGGTGATTACCGGGTTGTTCGACTACTCTCACTAAAGGCACAGAATACCCAAAGAATAGGGTACCTGTGCCAATGACCGTGTTTGCTGCGGAGCAAACAGAACGTCTGCCTTGCTATTTTCCTGCTTGTACGCCACCGCCACCGCCGAGACGCGATGACTCGTCCATATCGCCTACTTTGCGGTATTTATGTTGCTGGTGCTGACCGAACATCCATGTGACTGACAGTGTGACACGCTGGTCACGGACGGTATTGACGAACCAGCTCTTGTAACCCGCCATTAGTCCCATATCGGTCGAACTGAAACGCATTGAGCGCGTCAGGTCTTGAATATTAAGATTGAATATCAGTCCTTTCTTCATCCACATCTTACGCACACCGAAACTCAGGTAATAGGTACTTTCCTGACGGTCGTAACCTGTCGTCATCGGAGAAGACCAGTTGCCGTCAAGTGTCATAATCCAGTCTTTGGGCAAGTAGGCTGACAGGGTGCCGCCGGCATAACCGTAGTGGTTGCCTAACTGATATGAAGGAGTGCCGTCCTGCTTGAGTTCGTACGACTTGTTGAGAAAATGGTACCAGCCTGCATTGACGGTGAGAGCTAACCACGCTCCCTGTAACGTCTTTGTGCCGTTCTCATCTTTGTTGTATTTGGGTACAATCGGTATTTCGGTAAGCGATAGATTGCCGCCGTGGGTGGTACACGTACCGAAATTAGTCCATTGCAACTGACCTCTGCCGTCGGGAAGGATAGTGGTCTTCTGCGAGAACATGCCTTGCGTGTGTGCAAAGTTGAATGTCAGGTTGAGGTATTGCGTCCAGCTGAAATGCACTTCCACGTCGTTGTTGAACTCAGGCGACAGGTTGGTGTTGCCTTCTTGGTAGCTGTAGGCATCCACGTATGTGCGGAAAGGGTTGAGCATCCAGTAGTTAGGACGTTTGATACGGCGGGTATAGGATGCCGAAACGCTGACGGGCTGTGCTATCTTGCCTAACGGAGATGTGGTGTAACCAACGTATGCCGTAGGGAAGGGGTCGAAATACGATTTGTTGGTGACGGAGTCAGCACTACTCCAGTTGCCGTGACTGTAGGTATATTCTCCGCGAAGACCTAACTTGACCGTCCAATGCTCTCCGAATTGCTTGCCCGCAGAGATATAGGCTGCGGCTACATGTTCACGGTAAAGGAAATCCGAAGGAGTCTGTCCGAGGCTGGTATTGTTGAGCACCGAATCGGTAGTCATGTGGTTATCGGTGGACGAGAGAGCGTATTTGACACCCGATTCGATAGTGCCTGTTTGCCAGAACTTGGTCTGGAAGTCCAACTTGGCGGAGTAGATGTCTGCCGTCTGATGAGTGTTTATATCAAGTCCCACTGACTGTTTGCCAAAGTCGGTAAACTGATGGTTGAGCGAGCGGGTGGTGTACCGGTTGTAATCCACATTGACAGTCAGTTCGCGCTCTAACGCTTCGGAGAACGTGCGGGTGTAGTTGAGGTTGGCTGTGTGTTGCGGAGCGCGGGTACGCGTGTGCGTATCTGTGGTACTGAACACGGTGTCGTTGCCGCGTACCGTGTAGCCTGTATTGCGACCGGGCATGATTTCCTGACGGATATCCATATAAGGCACTTGCAGAATAAAACCGAATGTGTTGGCGGAGTCTATGTACCAGTCGTTGCCGACCTTCATCATGTAGTATTGGAAGTCCGCATTGTAACCAGATTTGGAATAGTTGGAGACTGCCGGACTGGTATCGGTGGCAGGCAGTTCGCGTCCCGTCTCGAAGTCTATGTCATTCTGTGCGAATACTTGGGTCAACTGACCGAATGTATAGGTCTTTGCGCCTCGGTAATTGAGGTTAAGCGATACCATGTCCCTGTTCAGCCAACGTTTAACGTCGCCGAAATACATACCTCCGTAGCCCGCAGAGAGCATGCCGTTCAGACCTTTCGACATGTTGCGTTTGGTCTTGATATTGATTATGCCTCCCTGTCCCGACGCATCGTATTTGGCGGAAGGATTGGATATAATCTCTATTTTCTCGATGGTGTTTCCGTCTGTGCCGTCTAACATGGCTTTTAACTGTTGCCCGCCCAGGTACGAAGGCTTGCCGTCTATCCACACTTCCACTGCCTTGCCGTTTACGGTTATGTTCCCGTCCTTGTCTATACGCACGCCCGGAGCACGGCGCAGGATATCGTTACCGTTGCTGCCGGCGGAGAGAGGCGACGCGCTCACGTTTACCACTAATTTGTCCATCTGACGTTCTATCAGAGGTTTCTTGGCTTTGACCTCTACTTCCTGTAGCCGCTCCGTCTCTTCATGCAGTACGAAATCCGGACCTCCGAATACCGTTTGATAACCTATGTACGAGGCTTGCAGAATATAGTCTTTAGCCTGTACTTCCACGGTGTACGACCCGTCGTCGTTGGTGATAGTACCTGTCAGCAGGGTAGAGTCCGTTGACAGCACGGATATGGTTACAAAAGGCATAGCCTGACCTCGCGAATCGATTACCGTACCGTGAATAGTCTCTGCTGAGCAGTGTGCCGTAAGAATAAATGTCAATAACACCCAAAAACCTAATTGGACAGCGTCTTTTGCTTTCATAATTGTTTTGATTTGGAAATACGGTGCAAAAGTACTGCCTTTGCGGAATCTGGAATATGAAAAAACGGACATTTGCCGTTTTCTATGCAAAAAAGACAGAGAAATCTGCCGTTAGAGGGATGCCGAGCATACGGAATTGACCGGGTGACACACAGCCCATTTGCTGAAACTCCAATGCTGCATGACTCAAATCGTAATAACCGTGACGCAATACGGTTGCCAATAGGTCAATGGTCTTGCCTTGTGTCGATTGCGTCTGCATATCCTGTATAGTGCGGTGGAAACGTCTCAGGCGGATATACTGCTTCGGTGCTATGCCTGCATACTGACGGAATATGCGCAGGAACTGCCTTTCGCCTATACATGCCACTGACGCCATATCTGCCGCAGTGATAGCACATTCTGCTTGGTCGCACGCACTCACCACATGGCAGATACGGGTATAGTTATAGTCTTCCTTTTTGGGCAGACGACCGAGAAAGAAAGCATCTAACAGCGGTGCTATGTCTTCCGCACGGGGAGTGGATTTGAATATCCGGTCGCAGTATTTCAAACCCTCGTCGGCATATTCGCTTACCCGTAGCACTTGTCCTGCCAACTGTTGCAGGTCGATACCTAACAGCGCATGCATTCCTCCGGGTTGGAAATCCATCATCATACCCTCGAACCATCCTTTGACGGTCGTAAGACCGAGAGTAGTCTGGTTAGCCCCTAACAGAAGCAGCTCGTCGCTCTGCTTGCCTGCTACTTCCACCACGGCGTTGCGCATGAATATGAAACTGCCGTAGTTGGGCAGCAGCGGCTGTACGTGTTTGCCATTCACAAAACGCTGGTCGTCTGCCGGTGGGGTCATCGTGTCGGTAGAACCGTCCGCTCTGACAAACACATAGCGGGAGATATACGTCCGCAGTGCTTCGGTGGGCTGTATGATTTGGTAATTCACGTGCCTGCTCTCCTACTCTAATAAGCGTGATGTTTGTTCGTTATACTCTTGGAGCAAGAGCAGACACATCAACCTGCTTGGTGCGCGGAACCCATTCGGAATAAACTTGTGCCGCGGTTTCGGCATCGTTGCGGGATATGGTATGGAGGTAGTGATATACCGTTTCGTTGGTTTCGTTGGGCAGCAAAACCAACCGGCAGGTAAGTGTATCGCCTAAGAAAGTCTCTTTGCGCCAATGTATAGACAGGCAGCGTATAGCGTGCGCGTCCATAAACGCCTCGTCTGCCGACTGCATGGCGATAGAGAGATAGGTACGGTTGTTGACGTGCCCGTTGAAGTCAAGGTTAATGGGATTAACGCGGTGCTCAATCTGTTGGAGCGGTGTGCCTTCTGTAGTGAACCGGCGTTTCCTGTGACTATCGGAAGTCGCTTCCGATAGTATAGGTATCTGTGGTTGGAAAGGTGTTATTGGTGCGAGACGGTGTGCTTCGGTATCAAGCAGTGTCCAGCAGCCGTAACCGTGTGCCACTTCTATACCGTCCCTACGGTGTACGCGGAACTCGGCATACAGACGGAGTGCGCTCACTTCGCTGTTCCATACACTCACGTCTATATCG
>CADAAF010000003.1 GCA_902785805.1 uncultured Bacteroidales bacterium
CGTTGGGAGGAAAGGCGCGTGTTGGAGCATATCGACTATGAGATGCAATTAGCACAGAAAGATTTTGTCTTTGAGATATACGATATTCAGGATGCCGGCGAGGAGATGTACATGTATGTGAAAAACCACTTGGACAGCCCCGACGATTTATTGCACGAGGTCTGCGAGTCACTCAAACGCAATCCTGATATACTTTCCTGTTATGTGAGTTTCCGCCCCGACTACTACCACCCCGGCGAGTACTGGTTCTGCCCCTGCGCATACCGCTCCGGCGACTCGATAGTGACCATAAACTACGGCGATGACGACCACGACTATTTCGAGAAAGGATGGTATCAAGGCGCATTGACGAGCGATACGAACGGGTACTGGAGCCCCTCGTACCGCGATGAGGATTTTGCAGACCCCGTATGCACCCACTCGGTAAGGGTGGATGACGGAGACTCGTTGGCATGCGTCATCGGCATTGATTTCAGTTTCCCGTGGATGAACAAGATGCTGGAGGAAGTCAAGCCTTACGAAGATGCCTACTGCCGTCTGTACAGCGCAGACGGTACATTGCTGTTGGTCAACGAAGACACGGGCCTGCAGACCAAGACCGACAAGCGGATGATTGTCCGCCGGTCAAAACTCTCTCCGATGGGTCTTCAGTTGGAAATCGGCATATCCCGGAAGCAGGTATGGGAAGGCGTGAAGAAGAAATCGGTAATCACGCTGTTAGTGCTGCTGACAGGTATTCTTGTGGCGGCACTTCTGATACGCCGAATCAATGCCGACCAGTCCGAGATTATGCGCGTGGAGACCGCCAACCGAATAATGGAGCATGAATTGCGTATAGCCAGCGGCATTCAGCGCGGGATACTGAAATCGAGCAATGATATATGCAGGATGAACGGCGACGGCGGCATAGAGGTACAGGCGGTGATAGAACCGATGCGTGAGGTGGGCGGCGACCTGTATGACTTCTACCGCAAGGGCGATGACCTGTATTTCATCATCGGCGATGTGAGCGGCAAGAGTGTGCCTGCGGCGATGTTTATGAGTGCAACGGTCAACCTGTTCCGCTCGGCAGTGCGTCGTCAGCGTTCTCCGAAAGCGATTATGGAGGAGATGAACAGCGTGTTGAGCGAGAACAACCCGAGCATGATGTTCGTTACAGCTTTTATCGGCAGGCTGCATATTCCTACGGGGCAACTGCTGTACTGCAATGCGGGTCACCTGAGTCCGATTAAAGTGCGCGGCACAGAAGTGGTTAGTGTGCTTCCCAATATACCGCTGGGTTATGACGGCAGCTTCCGTTTTGAGGAGCAAGGGACGATGCTGGGCGAAGGAGACTCGATAGTGCTCTATACGGACGGCATCACGGAGGCGCGCAATGACCAACGGGAGATGCTGGGTCTTAACCGCTGGCGCGAGGCTATCAGCCGTCAGGGAACGGCCGGTTGTGCCGGACTGTTGAAAGAGGTCAAGACTTTTATGGCGAACACCGTACCTGTGGACGATATAACGCTGATGGTCATCCGCAAGACGGGTGGGGCAGAACCTCTGACTCTGCGTGTGGAGAACAAAATAGACCAGTGGCAGGTGCTCCGTACGGCACTGCACGAATACGGGTTGTGCGCCGGATTAGACAAAAGAACGCTCAAGAAAATGGAAGTGGCGTTGGAAGAGGCGGTAGTGAACATAGTGAACTACTCGCAGGGAGACGAAATAGGACTGACCCTTTGCGGGTTGGCAGACAAAGGAATAAGCGTGACACTCTCCGACAACGGCATCCCCTTTGACCCTACCGTGCAGGAACCGGCAGATACCGCCAAAGCAGTGGCAGAACGGCAGATAGGCGGATTGGGAATAGCACTGCTAAGGCAGATAGCCGACCTCCTGCACTACCGCCGGACAGATGACGGACTAAACGAATTGACAATCATTAAAAACATCTGATATTATGAAAGTAACCATTCTTCAGAAAGAACAAGAATCCGTAGTACGTATCGCAGGCGAACTGGATACGATAGCTACAACCGAGCAGGCAGACGATTTGCAGCAAGTACTGAACATCGCCGACAAGACATTAGTGATGGATTGCAGCGAACTGGAGTACATCTCGTCCGCAGGTCTGCGGTTCTTCATGCAACTCAAGCGCGAGAGCGAAGCCAAAGGCGGCAGTATCCGCATCACGAATATGAACGAGGATGTAGCCGATATATTCCGTATGAGCGGATTTAAGAATATATTTCAAATAGAAGACTAAGCACCAGACTATAGACCGCTATGAAAAGTCCGCTAAACCAAGCGCAGACAAGCATATATTATGCCTGCGAGACATCAGTTACCGATGAGTTGAATTACCAGAATTCGGAGTTGTTCGTGCTTCCCGGGAGTGTGGATACAGGTCGCTTGCAGCGAGCCGTACGCGATGCGCTTGAGGCTCATCCGTATATCTTCTCCCGCATTGAACTCAACGAAGAAGGACAGCCCTGTATGGCGGCAGGACAAAAGCCGGAAGACATATACTTTGTGCCTGTCAGGGAAGTTTCAAGAGCCGAGTGGGAGGACGTGCAGAAGACTTTCTCACGCACGATGGATATCCACGGCAAGCAACTGTACAGGGCAGAGATTTACAAGGTTACAGGAGAAGGGAACTATCTGTACCTTGATTTGCACCATGTGATAAGCGACGGCTATTCGATGATGGCCCTTTCGCGCGATATTAGTCTTGCCTATAAAGGTCAGCCGCTCACTGCGGAGACCATGGACGGTGCTGCTGTTGCCGAAGCTGAAGCCGCTCTGCGAGCCGACGAAGCAAAGATGAACGAGGCAAAAGAATGGTACGCCAAGACTTTCTGCGATGCCGCCGATACGGACTCGTTGCCTATACGGCAAGCCGAATTAACCGGGAGCGGGGAGATGAGATACCAATCCTATCAGTTGGGCATCAGCAAAGAAGAAGTGCAGTCTGTAGAGAAACGTTTCGGCGTGAAAGAGAGCGTGATGATGCAAGCCGCATGGTCGCTTCTGCTGGCAGCCTATTCGGCAGAAGAGAAAGCGTCTTACTGCACCGCCTATTACGGCCGTGCCGACTGTAACACACGGGATGCCGTCACAATGATGGTGCATACACTGCCTGTGTTCACGCAGATGACAGGCGGAATGCAGCTTGCCGAACTCTTCCAACAGATAGACGCACAACTGCATCAGACGCGGAAATATATGTATTATGCCTATCCTGACGCCGTGCAGGACCTGGGACTGAACAATCAGGTAATGTTTGTTCACCAGGGGCGCATACTGGACGCCCAACGGAGCCTGCAGTTAGGCGATGCACATGTGGCTGTTATCGACTTGCGCAAACCCATCCCGGGCTGGAAACTGTGCGCCGAGTTATATGAAGCGGACGACACGTACTTCCTCAAACTGACTTATCCTACCGCCGATTATTCCGATGCTTTTGTGCAGGAGATGACAAAGACCTATACGGCTATCCTTCGGTCAATGCTCCTTGCAGAGACGGTAAACGAGATACATTATTGCGACGCAGAGCAGATACAATGGTTAGACGCACGCAACCCCCAAACGATGCCCGAACTGAAAGAGGGCGATTCGCTGATAGGCAGATTCAAGAAGCACGTAGCTGAACAGCCGGACGCGATATGCGTGGTGGCAGGCGACAAGAAACTGACTTACGCCGAGGTGGACAGATTGTCAGACACCATAGACCCGCAATACACGGTGTGTTGCGGCGAACACGTAATAGGCTATACCGTTCCGCGCAACGAGCAGATGGTGATAGTGCCGCTCTCCATAGCCAAAGCGGGTATGACGGCTATGCCGCTTGACAGCTCCTATCCGGCAGAGCGGCTGGAATATATGCGTGGTGACGCAGCTCAATATGACGGCAAGGACGCGTTTATACTGCTTTATACGTCCGGCACCACAGGTACTCCGAAAGGTGTGATGCTGAGTGAGAAGAATATCCTCACTTTTTGCGACTTCCACGTCCGCCATATAGGACTGACAGACAAGAGCCGCTACGCCTCCTACGCAGGCTACGGCTTTGATGCGTTCATGCACGACCTATGGGGGTGCATAGTGGCAGGCGCGGCGATGTACATCATAGGCGATGACATACGCTTTGACCTTGAAGGCATACACGATTACATAGTGCGCGAGGGCATCACCCACATCTTTATGACCACGCAGGTGGCGACCCAGATGGTGCAGGACTACCCCGACATACCCTGTCTGCAGTTCCTCGGCACCGGAGGAGAGAAACTGATGAGCCTCAACCCGCCATCATATATCCTCCAGAACGGCTACGGTCCCACAGAGGCAACAGTGTATGTAAGCAGTTACATGGTTGATAAGAACGAACCGAATATCCCGATTGGTTATCCCAACGATTGCGCACAACTCTTTGTGGTCAACAAGTACGGTCATCGTGTGCCGTGGGGCGCAGCAGGCGAGTTGATTGTGGCAGGTCCGCAGGTGGGTATAGGCTACCTCAACCAGCCAGAAAAGACCAAAGAGGCGTTTGTGGAATGGCACGGCAAGCGCGTTTATCGTACAGGCGACATAGTGCGTTACCGTGCAGACGGAGCGATTGAGTTCGTAGGCCGCAAAGACGGACAGGTCAAGATACGCGGCTTCCGCATCGAACTGAAAGAAGTGGAAGCGGTAATACGGCAGTTCGACAACATAAAAGATGCTACCGTGCAGGCATTTGATTTCCCGGAAGGCGGAGGCAAGTTCATAGCGGCTTATATAGTCAGCGACAAGCAGATAGACATACAGGCTCTCAATGCCTTCATCATGGACCGGAAGCCGCCTTATATGGTGCCGGCTGTGACGATGCAGATAGACGCTATACCGCTGAACCAGAACCAGAAAGTGAACAAACGGGCATTGCCTGACCCGCATTCGCAAGCCAATAGCCAGAACGCGAAAGAAGAGAGTGCCGCTCCGCTTAATGTGTTAGAGGGGCAACTCAAAGAACTTGTCGCCGGTATAGTAGGCAACAGCGATTTCGGCATTACCACCGACCTGCGTTATGTGGGACTCAGTTCCATCTCTGCTATCAAACTTGCCACACAGGTCTATAAGCGGTTCGACGTCCAACTTGATGCCAAGCAACTCATTAAAGGCGCTAACCTGCAGACCATAGAGAATGAGATATTGAAGCAGATGCTGAATGGTAATAGGAATACGGAAGCACCCGCATCCCAAAACTCTGCACCCGAACCATCCCGTATTCCTTTGAGTTTCGCTCAAACGGGTGTCTATTTCGAGTGCATGAAGAACCCGACGTCCACGCTGTATAATATCCCTATGCGCGCCCGTCTGCCGTTGGAGATTACCGATGAGCAACTGTGTACGGCTGTGGAGAAGGTGGCGGCTAACCATCCCGAACTCTTTGTCCATTTCCGCACCAACGACACAAGCGTGGAGCAGGTAATAGACGATAGCAGAGAGATAAAAGTGGATTGTGTAGAGATAAAAGAATCGGAGCTTGAGACCTTCAGAGCGGAGTTCATACGTCCGTTCAACCTCAGTAACGACCGCCTTTGCCGCTTCGCAGTCGTTCGCACGAAGCAGGCATTGTACCTTTATTCAGACATCCATCACCTCGTCTGCGACGGCGGTTCGTATAACATCTTCTATGATGAACTATGCACGCTCCTCAACGGCGGCAGGATAGAGTCAGAGATGTGTTCCTACGCGCGGTTTGTGGCAGATGAGAAAGAGGCGGAGAAGGGTGCCGAATATGCAGCTGCGAAGGATTTCTTCCATTCGCAATTGGCAGAGGTGGAAGGCCCGACGGAGATACCGGCAGACCTCACTAACCCCACGGACGGAGAGATAGCACAGGTCTATGCTCCTATGGATTTTGCTGCGGCGGAGCGTTTGGCTAAAGCCGCTTCGGTGACACCTGCGGGGGCTACGCTCGCAGCGGTTTTCTATACGTTGGGAAGGTTCGCTAACGCCGATGAACTCTGTATCACCACCATATCCAACGGCCGCTCTAACCTCAAGACTGCGAACACGATGGGTATGTTCGTCAATACGCTGGCACTAAGCACCAAGATAGACAGCCGTGACGTGCTTGCGTTCGTTCGCGAGACAGGGGAGAACTTTGAGCAGACGCTTGCCCACGAGAACTATCCGTTTGCGCAGATAGCGGCGGATTATGACCTGACGGCGGAGATTATGTATGCCTACCAGATTGGTGTGCTCGCCAACTATGAGGTGAAGGGGCAGAAGGTCGCAACGGAGAGTATGGAACTCAATGTGCCGAAATTCAAGATTGCTTTCTATATCGTTGAGGTGAACGGTCAGCCGTCCGTGGTTGTGGAATACGATAACGGCAAATACAGCAAGGAGATGATGCAATCGCTTGCAGAGGCAGTCAGCAATGCCGTTTCTGCCTTTGACCGCGATAAGCAAGCCGCTCTTCGCTCAGTCGAACTGACCAATAACAATCAGATTGCCCTCCTTGACAGCTTCAACCAAACGGAGGTACCGTATGACGATACGCAAACTATCGTTTCGCTCTTCCGTGCCCAAGCGGAGAAGACTCCCGATGCGGTTGCTGTAGTCTATCAGGACACGCGTCTCACATACCGTGAGGTGGACAACCTTACCGACCGTATGGCTGCAGCCTTGCACCCTACCACCCGCGTCATCGCTATCAAGGTGCAACGCAGCCATTGGATGGTGCTCGGTGCATTGGCGGTGCTCAAGACAGGCTGCGCCTATATGCCGCTTGACCCAAGTTATCCCGAAGAACGGCTCTCCTATATGCAGCAGGACGGCAACTCGTGTATGCTCTTGACGGAGAAAGAGTTGGAGGAACTTAAGAACGCCAATATCTCTCCTTGTCAGCGAGTCGAAATCAAGCCTTCGGACCTGTTCATCCTGCTCTATACATCCGGCTCAACGGGTGTGCCCAAAGGCGTGATGCTGGAACATCGTAACCTTGTGGCGTTCTGCCATTGGTATCACCGCTATTACGACCTGCACGCAGGCGACAAGGTGGCGGCATACGCTTCTTTCGGTTTCGATGCCTGCATGATGGATATGTATCCGGCGTTGACTTGCGGTGCAACCGTCTATATAGTGCCCGAGGATATGCGTCTCAACCTGCCCGAGCTTGGGCACTATTTCGACGAAGAAGGCATTACCCACTCGTTTATGACGACCCAGATAGGTTACCAGTTCGCCACGAACATAGAGTGCCATAGTTTGCGGCATTTGTCGGTAGGCGGAGAAGCATTGTCGGCTCTCATTCCGCCCACCGCCTATACCCTGCATAACGGCTACGGTCCTACCGAATGTACCATCTTTACCACCACCTATGCGCTCTCCGAATACGAGCAGCATATACCCATCGGCAAACCGTTGGATAACCTCCGTCTCTTCGTGATGGATGCAGACGGTCATCGTCTGCCGTTAGGTGCTGCAGGTGAGTTATGGGTGTCCGGTCCGCAGGTTGCCCGAGGCTACCTGAACCTGCCTGAAAAAACGAAAGAGACGTTTGTGGATTGGAACGGTTTCAGGTGCTATCGCACGGGCGATATAGTGCGCTATCTGCCGGACGGGAACATCCAGTTTGTCGGTCGCCGTGACGGTCAGGTCAAGATACGCGGCTTCCGCATTGAACTCAAGGAAGTGGAGGCGGTCATCCGTCAGTTTGAAGGCATCAAGGATGCTACCGTTCAGGCATTCGATTATCCTTCCGGCGGCAAGTTCATAGCTGCCTATATAGTCAGTGACCAATCAATAGACATACCCTCGCTCAATGACTTTATCCGCGCCTCCAAACCTGCGTATATGGTGCCTGCTGCAATTATGCAGATAGACGCAATCCCGCTCAACCAGAACCAGAAAGTGAACCGCAAGGCACTGCCCGCACCGAAGATTCAGACGGACGACCACAACTTTGTGGCACCTGCCAACGATACTGAGAAACTCTTTGCGGACATCTTCGCTTCGGTGCTGAGCCTTGATAAAGCGGGTGCCACCGACAATTTCTTTGAACTCGGCGGTACGTCGCTTATGGTCACACGCGTCATCATTGAAGCGGACAAGGCGGGACAGCATATCGCCTATGCCGACCTCTTCAACCATCCTACGCCGCGTCTCTTGGCTGAACTGGTCAAGAACGGGAATGCGGAACAGGAGAACGATACACAGGACGCATCCATTGTTGATTTCGACTACCAACCGCTCAACGCTTTGCTGACAAAGAACACGTTAGAGACCTTCATTGCAGGCACTCGCCGCAAACTCGGTCACGTGCTTCTCACGGGTGCTACCGGCTTCCTCGGCATACACGTTCTGCGCGAGTTGATAGACTCCGATGCAGAGACCATCACCTGTCTCGTTCGCGGCAAAGACCAGCACGATGCCGAACGCCGTGTGCGCAACCTGCTCTTCTACTATTTCAGCCGTCGTTTCGATGACATCTTAGGTACGCGGCTCTTTGTCGTCAATGGAGATGTGACAAGCGATTTTACCTCATCCGTCACATCGCCTGTCAATACGGTCTTCAATTGTGCCGCCAATGTGAAGCATTTCTCCAAGGGTACGGACATAGAGGATGTGAACATAGGCGGTGCGCAGCGGTGTGTGGACTTCTGTCTCGCTACGGGTGCCGCACTCGTACACGTCTCGACAACCTCTACCGGCGGTGTGTGGATAGGTAACGATACGCCTGCACCGACCCTTACCGAAAGGAATATATATTTCGGTCAGTATCTCGGTAATCAGTATATGCACTCCAAGTTCCTCGCCGACCGTCTTATCCTTGATGCAGTGGCGCATAAAGGACTCAAGGCGAAAATTATGAGGGTAGGTAACCTTGCTGCACGCAGTTACGACGGAGAGTTCCAAGTCAATTTCTCCACGAATAGTTATATGGGGCGCATCAAGATATTCAATATGCTCGGCTGTTGCCCGTATGAGCAGTACGATGCCCCGACCGAGTTCTCTCCCATCAACGAGACAGCACGCGCCATTGTCCTCTTGGCTGCAACTCCCACTGAATGTACCGTCTTCCATCCCTATAACACCCACACGCGTCTCTTGGGCGACGTGCTCTCCGAATTGACGAAGATAGGTACGGATATGCGGTTCGTGGAAAACGATGCCTTCTCTCTCTTGATGCAGCAGGCGGCGGCTGACCCAAAGAAAGCGGCACTGCTCACTACTATGTTGGCATACAAGAACTTGGCAGGAGACCAGCCTGCACGGATTGTGGAGCGGGACAACGCTTACACATCGCAAGTCCTGCTGCGGCTTGGATTCCGATGGACAGAACCCGATAGCAACTACATCGCACGGATGCTCAACGCCATCAGCCAACTCGGATTCTTCGATGTATGAACATACTTATACATAATCCCAAGGGTAGCGCAAAGGTAGCGCAAGGGTAGCGCATCCGTTGCGGACTATGAGGATACTATAGGGATAGTATAGGGATACAAAACAGAACAACTCTGAACCACATGAATAAACACATACCGGCAACCGTTAATCAGTTGCCGGTATGATATTTCTATGTAAACAGTCCCCAAAACCAATCCCAAATATAAATAGCCAATTTTATCAGATAATATAATGCTACACCTAAAATCGCAATTAAAATAAGTGTTTTGAAGGCTTTACCATTTACTTCAGAAATAATTTCCCTATCATCTTCGACATAACCTACAATCATCTGATAATTTTTCTTGTGACCCTTGTAAAAGAAATCTATTATACTTCCCAAGAAGGGTATGCTTCCGAGACAGGCATCAACGAGCCAATTATAAATGACAGCGAGTGTAAGCGCGATAGAATGTACTTTGAAAAGAGCCACATAGATAGCAGGCAGTACAAGCGGGGCAGTAAGCCAGTCTCCTACTCCGCCCGGAATAAGCCCCAGAAGAGGGTCAAGATAGTAGTCATCCATTACCGTCTTGATGCCCTTGACGGCACCGTACGACAATGAACTCTCCAACTCCTGCCGCTTGTCGGCTTTCTTCTGCTGTCGGTGTTGCTCTTCATTAACAGCTGATTCTATTTCCTCTATCTCGGTATTGAGAATCTGATTAGTCTGCTCGCGGGTCAGTTCGCGACGGGATTTAAGTTGTTCTTCCATAATTTTATATTTCAATCAGTTTTTCACCTTTCATAAACTTTTCCAAGTCTTCATCCGATGGCATATTCAGTTTGCCTTCCGACAATTTTATAAGAGCCGCTCTGACATCTTCCTGTGAATTGGCGAGATTAAGTTCGCGCATTATCTCAAGCAGGTCATTGCTTTGCCGGTTAAGGGTTTCCACTTGGGCGGAGAACTGTTTTTGCAGCCGCTCCAGTTCCTTGTTGTAGTGTATTTGTGCCGATTGGGTGTCCAGCTTGGCTTTTTGCAGTTCTATCATCTTACGGGCAAGACTGACCCCTTGCTGCAATGCCTGATTGCTTTGTTCCGCCACGACATTCAAGTCCTCATCAGAGTATGGGGTGCCGACATTCTGCGGTGTCAGTTCGGCGACACCGAGGTTATCAACAATACACGCTGCAACGTTGGCATCGGCACGGAGGTTTTCGGACAGTGTGTCCATAAACTTGTCGATTCCGCGGTTTATCTCCGCAGGAAGCTGAAAATCGTCAGCCTCACGTATCTTGGCCACTTTGGTTATGCTGTCGTCCAACTTGCTGTCAGTTATCTCTTTTGCGAGCAGAAGCAGGCGCAGTATGTCTTTTAGTGAAGAAAGCATCTGCCGTTTTGTGGCATCGTCCGCCTGCACAAGCGACATCATGTCCTTGTTGATTCGGTCCAATTGGTTTTTCAGTTTTGCAAACTCTTTTTTACTCTCTTTCAACTGGTTTTTGTATTTTTGTAAGTCCTCAGAATCGAGTTTCACATCCAGTTCCAAGTCCTCATAACTCTGTACTACCGGCATACAACGCTTCGACCAGTCGAACATATCCCGCCGATAGCTTCTGCCCAACGCACCGAACGTCAGGAGATTAAACAGAAAGAACGGTTTGCCCGGTTTGGTGTCCTTAGCATCGCTGTACTGTGGCTGCATAGCCTTTAGCATCTTGTTGTTTTCAGCCAAGCGGGCTTCACCGGACGTGATTTGAGCCTGCAAATCATTCAGCCTGAGGCTCAGCTCTCTGATTACGGACAACAGCTCATCACGTTCCTCCTTGCGTTTCTTAGCCTGCGGGTTCTTATATAACGCATCAAGTATCGACTTTAGACCACCGGCAAGCAATACCTCACTATGTTTGTTAAACGCCATTGCTTTGGGTATGTTGACATCATTGAGTTGTTTGTAGAGAGCCGTCAGGCGCATCAAGTCGCCTTTTATCTGCGCTTGGTCACGGCTGATGGATTTCTGCAACTTGGCAAGGTCGGTTCTGAGTTCCGCAGTTCGTTCGCCGGCATCCAGATAATGCGATAACATATTCAATCCGGCAAGTGCCAAACCTACACGTTTGTCCCCCGACTGCTTATAGACACCGCTTGAGGCTTGCAGAGAATTGCGGAAATTGTCGGAGATGACAGTAAAGAGCTCGCCGCAACGGGTTGTTATCGTGCTGTAGTCAAGCTGTATCTGTTCCGCCATCCGGCTTACGTCAAGCCATTCAATGCACGAGAGGTCAAACATCTGCGGACTGATGACTTTGACGCTGTCGCCGAAGATGTCGGTAAGCGCCGACGCGTATTGGAGAAACAGATTCTGCACAACAGTGCGGACAGCCGCATAGTCGTCGATAGTGAAACTTATATTTGCCTTTGCGTTCTCGTAAGCGTCCACCATCTTGGTGTATTGTCTGAAATATATGTCCGCCTCGGCTCTCACTTTTTCCACGCCTTTTGTTCCGGTGATGGTGTTCATTATTCCATTAGCCGTTTTTAAGGCTGACTCCGGGACTTGGATTGACAACGCCCTTTTAGTTGACATGATACTATTGTGCGCATTTGACAGATGCAGGCTGATAATGACATCCGCTTCTGCATTGCCTTTGTTCTGCAAGGTGGCGCATAATTTATATGCGTCCTCAAGAGTCCGCTTCCTGTCGTTGGTCAGGAAGACCTTGTCGGAGAACTTGAATCTCTGCCGCGCCAGATAAACCTCGCGTTCCAATTCAATATCGTCTTTGGCTCCATCGTTTTGGAGCTGGTAGGCAAGGTCAGACCGTGTGAACGTCCTGCCTTCTTTCTCTAAAATCTTTGCCACATCATTGATGCGGGACTGTAAATCTTTCATAAGCGGTATATTATTGTGGTAAGCTTTTAAAACGTTTGTCTTCCATATCAATAATGATTTAGGTACATGTTATTCACAATATTCTCCGCCTATTGAATGAAAAATTACTTTATGAGGATTATCAGAGTCCCACCCTACAAAATCATAATTATTTTCTATTATTCCTGGACCAAAGCCATAAGCGTTACCTTTTTTGTTATTCATCTTAAGAACTCTATTTTCTTCTGAAAAATAGTCATAGGACTCCTTGTCATAAGGAGAAAGAGTTCTTAAGTCATATTCAAGTTCTATTATTTTGCAAACAATATTATTTAGAGTTATTACTCGCCATTGCCCATGAATATTCATATAAACATCAGGGTCTTGCCACGAACCCTCAATATAGTCACAAGAAAAACTTCTGTCTTCGTTAAAGAATAGTTCAAATTGCAATCCATCTTCATCTTCATAATAGTACGGAGAACCTTTAATTAATTGTGTTTCTGCATCTTTGTCTCTTGAAAGAGAATGACAAGAAGTCATAGAAAAAAACAATACGGTGACCATTAACATCACCACTACTTTGTTTAGTTTTTTCATGATATTCTTTAAAAGTTTTCCCCCTCTTACACCTTCGGGGCTTGGTATAATAGTTTTTAATATAACATTCCTTGTATCTCTGACAAAGACTCGCTTGCTTCAATCACTTTCCACTCGTACCTGCCGGAATCGAATTCGGTAAGGTCAACAAGTGCGTACCAGCGTTTTTTATCAATTTGCACCTCGTATGTGATATAATAGCCTGTATATGAGCCACCTTGCATAGATTCATTCAGGTTCCATTCGAGCATTTGAACGCGACTTATTTTCTCACCATCAGGAATATCCTCGGTAAATAACTGTTTTACAAAGTACCAGTCCTCACCAAGGTATGATTCACAAGTCTTGTTATATACATCTACCAAAATATCATCATTTTCGGCGCAGGTGGGTTCCAAAAATGTGGTACATGCTGACAGCGCAAATGTTGCTAGTACACAAAATGCTAAGGCCAATCTTTTCATTTTTCAGTTTCTATTTTATTGTCTGTTTGTTATTTCCTGAATATTGTCTTCCGCTTTATCGGTGTCTTCGACTGCTTCAAGGTATGCCATATTTATTTCTCTGTAGCAATCACCGAATTTATAGAACAAATACAGATCAACGCATGGCGATATCAAGTTGCCTATCACATCCCCAATGACACCATCTATCGCATAGCCAATAATGCAGGCAACGGCCAATGCTATTGACAGATAAATATATAATCGAAGCAAGCCCGCAGTTTTCTTATGCGCAGAATCAAGTACTGACCACCTTTGAGAAAGTCGGCTGACCCACACGGCTGCGACCACATAAAAGGCGATAACGAAAGGAAAAAATATCAATGCCATCACTTCGTCTTCGTCTAATTCTAAAATAATACCCCAAATGCCTATAAAAAACTGTCCCCAAATGAGTATTTGGGTCATATTGGCGGACACTTGATAATCAGGCTTCAATGTGTCAAGAGAAACATCTATGGCATGAAAAATATATGCTATGACAAAAGGTATAAGATAACTCAATCCTAATCCTAATATTGCCATAGGATACATTATTGTTGCTCCTACAACAGCCTTTCCGTGTAAACGGGTGTTCGTCATAACATCAATAAGGCTGCTTATGTCGCACGACACACCCGATACGATACACAAAAAGGCGGCAATCATCGCGCCGTAACTGATATATCTCGCAATCGGGAGAATAGTGCCAAGTCTGTTTGATATTTCAATCCGCGTTCGCAATTTGTAAGCGGAGTCATTTAATTGAGATTTCAACATAATGCGTAAATAGATTTTAATGATTTAACCTAAAACTGCCGCAAGAATAATAAAAATAATTAAGGGGAGTCCCCATGACATTATTAGTTCAAATACCTCCAGACCTGATCTTTTAGAGTTTGGCAGATTGTCAAGAACGGCATAGATGTCAAAAACAGGATCGAATGCATCAATTAACGACTTTAATCCCTTTACTTCTTTATGGAAGCCGGCAAAATCCATATTTGAATACAAACCGCCAAGTTTGAACATTCTGCCGTCAGGTGTTGTAAACTCATAAGTGCGGTTTCGCACATCTTGCCACAGCAACTTCCATCCTGTCGTTCTCCTAATTTGCAAATCGTTGATGGGAGCGGAAAAGTTGCGTCCGTCTGCAAATTCCATTGTGAGAACATCATTTTCAATCTTGAAAATTGTCATTCCTGAGAAGCCACGCTTGTTAAGCCACTTCTCGTTGTCTGCAATAAATTGAACATTTTCCATAATGAATAACTTAAAAACTGCCTCCACTTTATTATTCGGCTATTGGCATTCTCCGCTTTATTTATACAATCATTTTTTGAATCACCCTCTTCAGGACATAATAAAAGCGTGGGCTTTCGTTTGCTTCATTTGATTTTCTGAGGTTCTCGACTACCTTTACAACTCAAATTATGCACAGAAAACTCACGCTAACGCGTGAGCGTGCATAAACCATACTTGAGTTGTAATAATTTCTAAAAGTGTCGAGTTTTCAGAAAATCAAGATTGGTTTATAACGCTTTACTATTTATTGCGCACACCTGCGCATAATGTTATGAGCGCAAAGGTACAACTCTTTGATTGAAAACACCAAATTATTGCGGTATTTTCTGTGAAAAAGTTGTTTTACTATGTTTCGCAACCTTCAATCTGACAGCTAATATGTTTTGATGAAATTATGATACCTGTTACTGCTGTATGGACATGCTCTATATTCTTCCACCTTTTCTGCATTGAGTTGCAATCCGCAATATTCACATTGACATACATGAGATGAACTATAAGTTGCTAATCTTCGCCAATCGTGATAGCCATAGCCCTTTCCGTTTATAGGGTTCTTGCATTTGCCTTGGTTGGGACGGGGCTCTCTATCGATAAGCAATACTTGCCAACAGTTAATACATTGATAATACTGGTCTTTAGATTGATAATGTGTTGGAGCAACACTTCTCGTGTCATTTTTATTGGTCTGTACCACCGGTTCTTGTCTGGAATCTTCAGACTTGTTTGTGGACGAGCCACATGCTGTCAGGCATACCGCCGTTAGCAAAACAAATAATGTCTTTTTCATAAATAATTGTTTTAATGTTATTAACATAAGCCATCTTAAGATGGTAGTGCTACCCCAAACTGTCAGGGTTGTATTCTCTATTGCGTTTGCAAAAGTAGTGCATATTGATATAACAACATATTGCATATCATAGCAAATGGTAGCAAGCGGGATTGTTAGCACATCCATCCGGGCAAGCTCAAGTTGGTCTTCCGTCCAAATGTGGGAAAAAAGTAAGGATTGGGACGAAAAACACATTTTTATATTTGGCAGTTAAAAAAAGATGTAACTTTGCGGCAAAATAAAACATATTACAATCATGCAGGAACCTGTTATACAACAATTATGCGGAGAGGTGGCTGAAAAGTTCGGCCGTAATATCGAATCAACCGTTGATGTTGATAATCTGCAAAAAGACATCCTTGAAACAACACACACCGACATAAGTAGCTTCACTATCAGGCGCTTGTTCGGAATAATAGCAACAAATAGCAAGCCGCGCACTTCCACACTGTCCGCTTTCGCACGCTATTTAGGTTACGCGGGGTGGCAGGACTGGCAGGACGCTCACAATATAGAATCGGGTTTTGTTACCAGGAAACGAATCAAAAGTACTGATTTGCAGGAAGGCGATGAGTTGCATATATCATGGCAGCCCAATCGGAAATGTATGCTGAAATATATCGGGGACAACAAGTACGAGATACTTCAAGCCGAGAAGACAAAACTGCAAAACGGTGATGTCCTTATTATCACCGAACTGCTGATAGGGCAGCCGTTGGTGATTAACTCCGTAATCAGGAACAGGCTGGATATGGGGGCGTATATAGCGGGACAACAAACAGGATTGACCGAAATAAAAATTAAGGACAACACAAATGTATGATTCGGATTTAAATTCGGGATTCGTTGACAGTCAGGCGTTTGACATCTCGCGACAATGGTCAGACATAACCGTTTTGCACCATTCAGACAACGGTTATACGCAGGTGTTGCGTGCAAAAAGATATGGCAAATGGCACACTCTGAAATGTCTGACAAAAGAGGCTGCCGGTAACCCGCGATACCAGACTCTGTTGGAAAAGGAGTTTGAAATTGCCTACCAGCTCAATCACCCTAACATAGTTCATACCTACGGCATTGAAAAAATACAGGACTATGGGTGGTGTATTGTCCAAGAGTGGATTGACTGCGAGGTATTCAATTATCAACAGCAAAAAAACATCCTGCGAAATGAATTGTCACAACTATGCGATGCTATTACATACATTCACAGCAAAGGTATCTACCACCGCGACATAAAACCCGAAAACATACTTGTCGAGAAACACACCAACCGGATTGTGCTTATCGACTTCGGACTTGCTGACAAAACAGCTTTCGACATTCTGAAAGAGCCGGCAGGCACAACAGGCTATGCCGCTCCCGAACAACTCCGGCAAACCACAACCGACAATCTGTCTGACATTTACTCACTCGGGAAAATCATACAACTCACCGGCTATTGGAAATACGTGGCAAACAAGTGCACTCAAAGCCTACCGCATAAACGCTACCAAAACGCCGAGGCTGTAAAACGAGCAATTAACAGACAAATCAAATGGCAATATATAGTTGCTATCGCATTACTGCTCGGTCTGGGTACGGTAATTTGTTTCCAACAGCAATTCACACAACAACAATTCGCACAACAACAATCAAAAGATATTAAGACACTTAATCAAACAGTGAATGAATATCAATCAACATTTAACACTCTCAAACAACAAACAGCGGATTATTCTAAAGAACAGAACCGCCGTGACAGTCTGCGGAATCAAGCAAAGCATCAGACAGATTTACTTTATATTGCGGCAAATATCAGCGACAGCCTGAAAGAAGAAATACTGGCATACGCAATAGCGCGATATGACAGCATCCGCACATTATACACATACGAAGAGGCAAAAAACGCTTGTAGCGAATGGAAAAAAGAGAACCAGGCGTATTCAAGAAATTCAGGAAAAAAGGCGGCATCCGCCCAAACAGGCTACGTTGCCGAGGTGTTGAATACATATTCGGAGACAACGCTGCCTCAGACAGAAAAGAAAGTTTTATTACAACTAAATCAACACCTCATTAATTGGAGAAGGCAAGGCAGAAACACGCAATACAAAATTCCTGAATACAAAGACGGAGTTCAATAAAAACACATATTCTGTCAGCACAATTGTTGTACCTAAAGAGAGAAGTTACTTTTTGTTAGTTTTTCAGAGGGTTTTGCTAATTAGGTAGTCGTTGCGTGATTGGGAGTTGCGGATAATGAGTTCGCCCAAGAAACCTGCGAGGAAAAGCATACAGCCCAAGATCATCATCAGTATGGCAATGTGGAAATAGGGGTTAGTGCCTAACAGCATTGCTTTCACGCCGTTTGCCAGTGCGTGAAGTTTCATAGCCGCCACCACCACTACAGCCACGAAACCGATAATGAACATCAGACTGCCTACCATACCGAAGAAGTGCATCGGCTGTTTTCCGAAGCGGTTCAGGAACCAGAGTGTCATCAGGTCCAAATAGCCGTTCACAAAGCGGCTTACGCCGAACTTGCTTACGCCGAATTCGCGCTTGCGGTGCTGCACCACTTTCTCTCCTATTCGTGTAAAGCCCGCGTTTTTAGCCAAGTAGGGTATGTAACGGTGCATCTCGGAGAAGACCTCAATGTTCTTGACCACTTCGTTGCGATAGGCTTTGAGTCCGCAGTTCATGTCGTGGAGCGGTATTCCTGTGACGCGTCGTGCAGTGGCATTGAACAGTTTGGATGGCAGGTTCTTGGTGAGACGGTTGTCATAGCGTTTCTTTTTCCATCCGCTGACGAGGTCGAATCCGTCTTCGGTTATCATACGGAAGAGTTCGGGTATTTCGTCGGGCGAGTCCTGCAGGTCGGCATCCATAGTAATGACCACGTCTCCCAGTGCTTTTTGGAAACCGCTGTAGAGAGCCGCCGACTTGCCGTAGTTGCGGCGGAAACGGATGCCGTGTACCGAATCAGGCGATTGGCTGTGAAGGTTTTCGATAACCTCCCAAGACGAGTCCGTTGAGCCGTCATCGACAAACAGAATCTCGTAGGTGTAGCCGTTTTCGTTCATCACACGTACCAGCCATTGGTAAAGAGAAGGCAGAGACTCCGCCTCATTATACAAGGGTATAACAACTGAAATATCCATATTCGCACTATTTTTCACTGCGCACAAAAGTAGGCTAATTATTTTGTGCGACCAAACATAGGTACCGAATTGCTGTTTTTTTTGTACATATCAAAAGAAACGCGTATCTTTGCGCGCTTTGTTGATTCAATCGGCAATGCACCAAGCAGTAAGATTAAAAAATAGTAAATAAATACCAAGTATGAAAAAAACGTTACTCTTTCTTCTCTCGCTCGTTATGTGCACCGCTCTATGTGCACAAGAGCCGGACCAAGTCCTAATGACTATTGACGGACAACCTGTTATGGTTTCCGAGTTTATGTACATCTATGAGAAAAACAACCAAGAGGCTGCGGCTGACCCCAAGTCGATGGAAGAATACCTTGACCTGTTCACGCGCTTCAAACTCAAAGTGGCAGAAGCACTTGCCAATCAGCTTGACACCACCCGGTCCTTTGCCGAAGAGCTCAAGGGTTATCGTGCCCAAGCCGTTGAAAAATACCTGAAAGACGAAGCGGCCATTGACAGTCTCGTCCGCCTCAGTTACTACCGTATGGGACATATCCGTCGTGCCGCCCATATCGCCATCCGCTGCCCCGAAGACGCTTCCGACTCGCTGCGGGACGATGCAATGAAACGTATCAAAGACCTGCGCAAACGCGCACTCTCAGGCAAAGAGGATTTCTATAAACTGGCAGAAAAATACTCCGAAGACCCCAATAAAGAGAAAGTGGGTTCGGAATTGGGTTGGATCATTCCTTTCCGGTACATATACAGTTTTGAGGACGCTGTTTATAACACTCCTGTGGGTCAGATAACCGACATTTTCCGCAGCCCTTACGGCTTCCATATAGCCCTTGTAGAAGAGGAAGAGGAGACAGAAGAGGTGCATGCCGCACATATAATGAAGATGGCTCCCAAAGACGATGCCGCCAAAGAGGCTGAAGCCAAACGCGTCATTGACAGTCTCTACCAAGTGATTATGAGCGGAGCGGACTTTGACGAAGTGGCACTCAAGAACTCCGATGACAAAGGCAGTGCTATGCGCGGCGGCGATTTAGGCTGGTTCACCCGTGGCGTGATGATTAAGCCTTTCGAGCAAGCCGCTTTTGCTCTTCAACCCGGGCAAACGAGCCAACCTATCCGCAGTGAGTACGGCTGGCATATCATCCGTCTTCACAACAGACGCGCCACCGAACCTATTGATTCACTTTACGCTTCTATCCGTCACAATGTAGAACGCGACGAGAGAATGCAGGAAGCACACAAGTCGTTCATACGCAAAGCACGATACGAATACCAACTCCCCGACACGCTTACCGACGAGGAAGTGATGGCGTATGCCGACAGCCACATCGAAGACAAATACCCCGAACTCAGAAACCTTGTCAAAGAGTATCACGACGGTATACTCCTCTTCGACATCAGTGTGGACCGCGTATGGGACAAAGCCGGCAAAGACACTGCCGGACTGATTAACTACTTTGAACAGCACAAAGACGCTTATAAATGGGAACAACCGCGCTTCAAAGGCTTTATGATTTATGCGCGCGACAAGAAAACAGCCAAACGCGCCGAGACCATCGCCAAGACAGTACCCGCAGACAGCGTAGCCAAGACAATCCGTGAACGTATGAACAACGACAGCGTTACCATTGTGCGTGTAGAGAGAGGTCTCTGGAAACAGGGACAGAACCCCGCAGTGGACAGATTCGGATTCAAATCCAAGAAAGCCGAATACAAAGCCGACAGCGAATTTCCTGAAGTACGTGCCGTCGGCAAAGTAATAGCCAATCCCGAATCCTATACCGACGAGCGTTCAAAGGTCGTTACCGACTATCAAGACCAACTCGAAAAAGAGTGGGTGGAAGAACTTCGCAAAAAACATACCGTTGTTCTCAATACAGCAGTGTGGGAAAAACTGAAAGCCTCTAAATGAGCAAAGAGCGTGTAAGATGGATAGTTGTGCTTGCAGCCGTAGTGCTTATCAACCTGCTGCTCAAGCCTCTTGCGGTCAGGTGGGACTTGACTGCCGACCGCCGCTATACTATCCATCCCCAGTCGCTCAACGAGGTGGCTACACTTGAAGAACCCGCCACGGTTACGCTGTTCCTCAACGGAGAGATGAACAGCAGTTTCAAGCGGCTCAAAGAATCCACCGAATATCTTGTGGAGGAACTGCACCGGCACAACCGGCTTTTCCGGCTTGATGACAGCGAACCTGACGAACGCGAATATATCCTCTTGCAACAGAAAGGCTTCGAACCTATCGTGGTACACGAGCGCGCCAAAGACGGCAAAACAGAACAGACCACCCTTTGGCCATACGCCCGACTGACCTATAAGAACAAGTCGATGGTCATCCGTCTGCTCCGGCAGAACAGAGGATTAAGCGGCGAAGAGAACCTCAACCAGTCCGTCGAAGCACTCGAATATGCGTTTGTGGAGGCATTGCATACGCTCCGCAAAGATACGGTTGAACGTATTGCATTCCTTGAGGGACACGGCGAGATGGGTGATACGCAAGTGTATGACTTTCAGCAAGCCTTGCGCTACTACTTCCAAGTTGACCGAGGCACATTAGGGACGCAGACCGACGTACTTGACCCCTACCGCGCCATCGTTATAGCCGACCCGCAAAGACCTTTCAGCGAGTCCGACAAATATATTATCGACCAGTATATTATCCGCGGAGGACGCGTTATGTGGCTTCTCAACGGAGTGCGCTTCTCCGAAGATATGCTCTCCGAAAGCGGTATGACCCCCATCATTCCTCTTGACCTTGACCTCAACGATATGCTTTTCCGCTACGGCGTGCGTATCAACCCGGCGTTGGTGCAGGACTTGCAGTGTCTGTCCATACCCGTGGATGTGTCTTCTGACCCTCAACGGCCGCAGTATCAGCCGCTCCCGTGGACGTATGCCCCTCTGCTGCTGACTAATCAGAACACACCTGTAACACGTAACCTGATGCAGGTTTCAGCCACGATGGCTTCACTCGTTGACCTCGTAGGCGGCGATGACGGGATACAGAAAAACATATTGCTTGCCACGTCGAACGCCTCAAGCCTGACTCCCACTCCTGCACAGGTGGATTTGAGCGACCTGACCATTGAGCAGGAACGTTTCAGCAATGCCTATATGCCGGTAGCAGTGTCGTTAGAAGGCAAATTCACGTCCTTCTTTACCCATCGCATCGTGCCCGAACAACTCAAGTCGCAGCGCGATATGCAGACAGAAGGAGAAAGCAGGCAGATAGTGGTGGCGGCAGGAAGCATAGCAGGCAACGAATGGCAGGACGGACAACCTCTACCTGCCGGATTCGACAGGTATTCCAAAACGCAGTTTGGCAACCGGGACTTCCTCGTTCAGTCCATCCTCTGGCTCACGGACGATGCCGACCTTATCAGTCTCAGGCAGCGGCAGGTGGCTCTACGACTCATTAATGGCAAAAAAGCATACGCCAACCGCGCAAAGATACAATGGATTAGCATTCTCGCACCGATATTCATTCTGCTGCTCGCAGGAGGCTGCGTGACAGTAGTGAGACGGTATAAATACAAACAGGCGTAGGCTCTATAAATCATTTTGTTATGATATACGAAGAACATACGGGTTTTCCCATACGGCACATACAGACAAGTATCCTTTTTGTCTTACTCGTTGTTTGCGGCTCTTTCTTTGCACACGCTGTTGCACAAACAGCCGAATTGCCGTACCCTACCGATACTATTCAGGACACAGTCGTTTATCGCTATCCTGCTCCAAAAAGTATAGGTATATACCGCATCAGCAAGATTTTCAACGTTTCCCAAGAAGATGTTCTCCGCTGGAATCCGCAACTGCGGAATCGTGGACCGCAGTTGGACGAGATACTGCTCATTCCTACAGGCGAAGTGGTTACGCATGCAGAGATTTCTTCGGTTACGCCTTCTGCTACTGCTCCTGTTCCTGTTCCCGTGGAGATGACTAAAAAGCCTGCCTCTGACCCGCAAGGCGAAAGAGCCGTAGCCAATTCAACTACGCCTGTCAAACTTGCACAGGATGAGCCGGAAAACGTTTTTCATCATACGGAACCGGTCTATATGGATACGTCTCGCGTGTATCGTTTAGCGGTCTTGTTGCCTTTGGATAGTCGCTCTACCAATCGGGATGAGTACAACGACCGTTTCTATGATTTCTACACGGGACTGCTAACAGCTGTCTATCAAGCCCAAAAAGCAGGTATGCGTTTGGAGATACACACTTATGATGTACCCCGGACGGGCAACCGGTTAGCAGAAGTCCTCAACGACCCATGGTTAGAGACGGCTCACGCTATCATCGGTCCGGCTTATACCAACCAAGTCAATCAGACGGTGGCATGGAACCGTACCCGTGCCAAATGGATTTTGGTTCCATTTACATCGCACGTAAAGGGCATTGAAAACGACCCATATATATTGCAATTCAATCCCACGTCTGACCGCAAAGCACGCTGCCTTGCCGATACCATCGAACAGCATAAAGACAGCCTGCACTGCATCTACGTCAAGGCGGACAGACGGCCCGTACAGGATGTCAAATACCTGCTTGCCGAATTGAAAGAACGCCATATACCGGTAGATACAGTTCCTCTCAAAGCCTTGATGAATGATTCGGCGGACTATGCCACTGTTGACAGCCTTACCAATCTCGTTATCCTGCACACTGACAACTTCGCTAATGCCGGTGTCTTGCTGCCTCACATCAAACAGTTGGCAGTCCGGCACAACGTGCGTCTGCTGGCTCAAGACTCTTGGGTTCAGCAGGAAGACGTAATTGTTCTGCGGCCTGTCTATGCCTATTTCTTCCGCCAACCGGCCAACCACTCTGTCGTTACGCAGAACTACTATTCCCTCCATAATCGTTATTTTGCAGCCAACGGCGTTTATACACCTGCCATCGCCTATCCCCGATTCGATCTCTTGGGCTATGACCTCACAGCCTATCTGCTCACAATCTTACCGGATCTCTACGAGAACAGTCGTTCGTTGGATGCCGATGCAGATATAGATTTTGTCCTTTCTGAACCATTTACACGTGGAATACAGTCTGATATTCACTTCCGTCAGGTAGAAACAGATGGTAAGACTGGCGGATGGATAAACGAATATATACAAGTAGCCTACTGATGAAACGTCATACGTTAGTCATATTCATTCTATGTTGGGCAGCCTGTGCAGCGGCGCAGCCCCGTCTGTCGAAGGCGGAGATGTATGTTGGTCTTCAGGGTGGCGTGATCGCGTCTATGATGAGGTTCTCCCCCGTAGTACAGGGGACAAACAACGTAATAGGAACGGCTGTTCTTGGCGGCAACGGCGGATTTGTCTTCCGCTATAACGGACATAAGTACTGTGGCTTGCAGGTGGAACTTAACTATATGCAACGAGGGTGGCGCGAAACGGTGGACTCTGTCAATATCCGTTACTCCCGCCGGTTACATTATATAGAACTGCCTTTCCTTTTCCATCTCTATTTCGGAAGCGCACGGCATCGCGCCTTCCTTAATATCGGTCCCCAAATAGGCTATTGTCTCGCTTCGCAGGCTTCCGGCACCGGACACCCGACCTATACAGAGCAGTACAAACCCATCGCAATGCCTTTCGAATATGGCTTGGCGGCAGGGCTTGGATACGTAGCACGCACACAATCAGCCGGATGTTTCCAACTTGAAGCGCGGTTCAACTATAGTTTCAGCGACTTGTTCCCAAACCATAAGAGCGACTACTTTGCGCAGTCATCTCCTATGGCACTCTCGCTCAACCTCGCATACCTATGGGAGATAAAATGAAAGAAGATTTATTGATTTAAGATATGAAGATTAATAATTTAAGTATGAAAATTATATCCATAGCCAACCAAAAAGGCGGTGTAGGTAAAACCACCACCTCCATTAATCTTTCTGCCGGTTTGGCAGCAGAAGGCAAAAGCGTACTGCTCATTGATGCAGACCCGCAAGCCAACGCTTCTTCCGGCTTGGGGATTGATATCAAAACGCTTGACAAAACCATTTACGAGTGTCTTGTCAGCGATTTAGACCCCAATACGGCAGTTCTGCCGACATCCCTTCCCAATCTGTCTGTCCTGCCCAGTCATATAGACCTCGTAGGAGCAGAAATAGAAATGCTCAACCTTGACGACAGGGAGCAACGTATGAAGCAGATGTTGGCACGACTCAATGACATCTACGACTATATCCTCATTGACTGCTCGCCCTCTTTGGGACTGATAACAGTCAATGCCCTGACTGCCTGTCATTCGGTGATTATCCCTGTGCAATGCGAGTTCTTCGCACTTGAAGGGATAGCCAAGTTGCTCAATACCATCAAGATTATCAAGAGCCGTTTGAATCCAGACCTGCAAATAGAAGGTTTCCTGCTCACTATGTACGACAGCCGTTTGCGCCTGAGCAACCAAGTATATGAGGAAGTTAAACGCCATTTCGGACAATTGGTCTTCGACACTGTCATTGCCCGCAACGTCCGCTTGAGTGAAGCCCCCAGTCACGGAATGTCTGTCATCGAATACGATCCCTTGTCCAAAGGCGCACAAAACTATATTCAATTAGCCAAAGAACTCATTAACAGATGAAAAAACAGACCGGTTTAGGGCGCGGATTAGACGCGCTTATTGATACACACGTTATTACAGATGGTTCTTCCTCCATCAACGAGGTAGATCTCTCGCTTATCAGTGCCAATCCCGAACAACCGAGACGCACTTTCGATGCCGAAGCATTGGAAGAACTCAGCCACTCAATTCGTGAGCACGGCGTTATATCACCTGTCACGCTCCGTAAGAACGATGACGGCACCTACATGATTATAGCGGGTGAACGGCGTGTCCGTGCCTCCAAGATGGCAGGACTCACCACTATACCCGCTTATGTGCGCACCGCCAAAGATGAACAGGTGATGGAGTGGGCGCTCATTGAGAACATTCAGCGCGAAGACCTTGATGCCATCGAAATAGCACTCGCTTACCAGAAACTGATGGATGATTACCAGCTCACTCAAGAAAGTATGGCTGAACGTGTTGGCAAGAAACGTGCCACCGTTGCCAACTATCTTCGGTTGCTCCGACTTCCGGCGGAAATACAAATGGGTATCAAAGAAAAGAAAATCGATATGGGTCATGCGCGAGCCATACTCGGGAGCCCTTCCACCGAACAGCAAATCAATCTCTACCAGCGTATATTGAAAGACGGTTTGAGCGTGCGCAAAGTGGAGGAGTTAGTCAGCAAAAACAAAAACGAACCCGTAGCTGTTCCTTCCAAGAAAGAGCATCCCTACCAAGAGCAGGAACAGGCTCTCCAGAATCAACTCGGTATGGGAGTGCGTATTGACAAGAAACATCTGACTATCACCTACCGCACCGAAGAGCAACTCCAACAACTTATTTCCCTTTTAGCGCGTTGAAAGAAAAGATTCTGACCATATTGCTTCTTCTCCTCGGCTGCTGTTCCGTTCGCGCCGTGGAAAATGTGTCAGCCATCCTTCCCGCCGATAGTGTAACGCTTTCTATGCACCTAGATTCGACCGCAGTAAGCGACACAATGAATCTATGGGCACCCAACCCGTCACGCGCCACGTGGCTTGCCGTCATCGTTCCCGGATTGGGGCAGATATACAACCACAGTTACTGGAAACTCCCCATAGTCTATGGTGCTTTTATGGGCTGTGCCTATGCCATCACGTGGAACGCAAGGATGTACAACGACTACAAAGAAGCTTATCGGGACATACTTCTCGACTCCGAACTGTCCTCCGACCCGACACGTTCCTACAATGCCATCCTGCCCCCGGGATACACCATCGAAAGTATGGGCGGCAGAAGCCAATATACATCCACACTCAACAGCCGGCAAAGCAGATACCGACGCTACCGTGATCTCTCCATAGCCGCTACCGTTGCCGTATATATTCTCTCCATTATTGATGCCTACGTGGACGCGCAACTGTTTGACTTTGACATTAGTCCTGACCTCTCTATCAACGTTCAGCCCCAATTGAATTATGACCCGTGGCGCGAAACGAAAAACGCCGAAATTAAACTTGCCTTGACCTTCTGACTATGAATAAACTACTATATATCTTTTCCTTCTTACCGCTGACAGTTTTTCTGCCTGCCAATGCGCAGACCGATTCGCTCTCTGTGCAAGATACCCTCATCTACGAGAATGCCGTATTAGACTCGATGCTGGCGCAAGCTGACACCACCGAGTTGCAGCACGAAATATTCCTTTCCGATACGTCCGAAAACAGTATTCTCTGCTTCTTTGACGAGGCAATGGCTTGGCTTGACACTACCGATTGCACCTCTTCCGGAATCATAACCGACCTTCCGGACTCCGTCTATAAAGCACGGCTGCAAGCACTGCCTTTCGTTATAGAAGTGCCTTATCATCGTGTTGTTCGCGAATGTATCCACCGCTACATCACAGGTTCTGGCAGACAACTTGCCAAACTCTGCCGCCTATCAGAATATTATTTCCCGATGTTCCAAGATATGCTGGCTCGATATGATTTGCCCTACGAACTGAGTTATTTGGCAGTCATTGAGTCCGCACTCAATCCTCAGGCTCACTCGCGTATGGGGGCTTCCGGACTATGGCAGTTTATGCCGTCCACAGGCAGACTTTACGGATTGGAAATCAACTCGCTCGTGGATGAGCGGCGCGACCCTATCCGTTCTACCGAAGCGGCTTGCAGATACCTCAAAAACCTGCACTCACTCTTCGGCGACTGGAATCTTGCCATCGCTTCCTACAACTGCGGACCGGGCAACGTCAATAAAGCCATCCGGCGTGCAGGCGGCAAACGGGACTTCTGGTCTATCTATCCCTACCTGCCACGGGAAACGCGAGGCTATCTTCCCATCTTCATCGCAGCCGCCTACGCTATGAACTATGCCGACCAGCACGGTATATGTCCCGAACAGAGCATCCGACCTATCATCACCGATACTCTCTATACCGACCGCCGGTTGCACTTGAGGCAAGTGTCAGACATACTGCAAATAGACCTTACCGAACTAAGGCGCCTCAATCCGCAATACCCGCAAGATGTGCTGCCCGGTGGCAAACCCTATACCATCTGTTTGCCCATTGAGAAAGTAGATTTGTTTATAGCTAATCAAGATACTATCCTTTCTCACAAAGCGGACGAGTTAATCAACAACCGCCGTTCAGAAATAGAGATAGCCCACCGAAACAGCGGTAGCCGGCGTTCAGCAGGCATAACGTATTACAAAGTGCGGCAGGGCGATACATTAGGTGCGATAGCCAGACGGCATCACTGCACAGTCAAACAGTTGCAGCACTGGAACAATCTCAAAGGAACCAACATACGAGCGGGACGAACCCTGCGCATTGGAGGATAGGCGTATGGAAGAACAAGACAACAGAAAAGCTTATTACTCCATAGCCGAAGTGTCGCAACTGGTAGGCGTGCCAGCTTCCACCCTGCGATACTGGGAGAAGCAGTTCAGCGGCATACACCCCCGTACCGACAATCATAACAACCGCTACTACCGTCCTGCTGACATTGATCTTATCAAGCAAATCAAGTACCTTCGCGACGAGATGCACATCACGCGCATAGAAGCCATACGCAACGAGTTGAGTGCACCGAGACGCAGAGCCGACCAGCGGCAGCATGCATACGAGATACTGCTACGGGTCAAATCAGAGCTCGAAGCCATCCGAGCAGCATTGTAGCGGAACAAGCACGACTAACGAATATACAAAATTGATATGGAAGCACCTATTTTTTCTTCTAACGACGTTGCTCAGTTGGAGCAAAGAGGTATCACTCTCCGTCAGGCGGAACAGCAGTTGGAGCGGTTCCGCACAGGATTTCCAGAATTGGATATAGTTGCACCCGCTGCCGTGCGGCACAAGAAAGGTATTATACGTCCCTCTGTTGCAGAAAGACAACGTTACATAGCCCTCTGGCAGGAATACATGCGTCAGGGTCACCAAGTGACCAAGTTTGTTCCGGCTTCTGGAGCGGCAAGCCGTATGTTCAAAGACCTCTATGCTTACCTCGATTCCGGCGAAGAAACAGAATTTGTGCGTACTTTCCTTTCTAATAAAGACCTCTTCGCTTTCGGGCAGAGTCTGCAAGGAAAAGAGGGCAAAGAAGCTGTCCGCTACCTGCTGGAAGATATGCACTACGGCGACCTGCCCAAGGGTCTGCTCCTTTTCCACCGCTATCACAACTCTTCGCGCACACCCGCTGAAGAGCACCTCGTGGAAGGAGCACTCTATGCCGCCACACAAGAGGGTGACGGAAAAGTCTGCCGTATCCATTTCACGGTCAGTCATCAGCACCTACCGCTTTTCCGTCAGCACATAGCCGAACAGCTGCCTCTGTATCAGAAGAAATACGGTGTGCACTACGAGATTTCTTTCTCCGAGCAGTTGCCTTCTACCGATACGTTGGCTGCCAATCCAGACGGTACGCCATTCCGCAATCCCGACGGTACACTTCTTTTTCGCCCGGGCGGACACGGCGCACTCATAGAGAACCTCAACGGGCTGAATTGCGACATCGCTTTCATCAAGAACATCGACAATGTGGTGCCCGACTACCGCAAACTATCCACCGTCCATTTCAAGCAAGTCCTTGCCGGTATTCTTGTGGAGGAACAGCAACGCGTTTTCCAACTCCTGCGCTCAACTAACCTCTCCGATGAAGAAAGGCAACGTCTCAACCGTCCTATACGTGTTTGCGGCGTAGTGCGCAATACAGGCGAACCCGGCGGCGGTCCGTTCATCGTGCGCGAAAAAGACGGCTCGCTCTCCTATCAGATATTAGAGTCCAGCCAGATATCTGACAAGAGTCTTATGGCACGTTCTACCCATTTCAACCCGGTGGACTTGGTATGCTCCCTTCGTGATGCGAGCGGCAAACCCTACCATCTGCCCGACTTTGTGGATCCCGATACGGGCTTCATCTCCCATAAATCCAAAGACGGCAAAGAACTCTTGGCACTCGAACTGCCCGGGCTATGGAACGGAGCGATGTCAAAGTGGAACACCATCTTCGTGGAAGTGCCTGTCTCCACTTTCAATCCTGTCAAGACAGTGAATGACCTGCTTCGCCCTCAACACCAACCCAAACATAATTGATACTTATGGGACACCAAGAAATAGAGCGCAAGTTCCTTGTCAAAGACGATAGTTACAAGCAACAGGCAACTGCCTGTATTCCTATCAGTCAAGGCTATTTGAGCCTTAACGAACGCTGCTCGGTGCGCGTGCGTCGGTGGGGTGACAAAGGCTTTATTACCGTCAAGTCGCACATCGTTCAGAACCATTTCTCGCGCTACGAGTGGGAGAAAGAGATACCTGCGCAGGAAGCCGACGAACTGCTTGCGCTCTGTCTTCCCGGTAAAATAGAAAAACAGCGTTGGCTCATTCCCCTCAATGATTCGCTGACTTGTGAAGTGGATGAGTTCAGCGGACTTAATCAGGGACTTGTGATGGCGGAAATAGAACTGCAAAGCGAAGACCAACCCTATGATAAACCTGCTTTCCTCGGCAGCGAAGTAACAGGCGATGCGAGATACTTCAACAGTTATTTGATAGCGCACCCCTATTGTACTTGGCAGAAAGAATAGTCCACTACTAATATCCTACACTATGAATAAACATTTTCTTCTTCTTGTTTGCTTGTTTGCTTTGACCCGTGTGTCTGCACAAAAGCCTCACGCATATTTCTCCGTACAGGAGATGCCCGATGCGGTCCAATACCTGCCCGCTCCTCCGGATTCTGCTTCGATGTGCTTTGCTTATGATACGGCGCAGTACCAGTGGGGCAAACGCCAGCGTCATACTCCTCGCGGACAACAGGCAAAGGACGATGCGGATTACGGTATCTACAGGATGGCAACTATTTTCTCTCCTGCCATAGGTGTTACGATAAGTCCCAATGCCACTCCCCAACTATGGAAACTGCTTATTGATGCCACCTATACGGCAGGGCGGGGTTGCGATATAGCCAAGGCGCACTATTTCCGCCCGCGTCCGTATATGTATTTCAACGAGCCGACTCTTGTTCCGCAGGACGAAGAAGTGCTGCGTCACAATGGTTCGTATCCGTCCGGGCATACCACATTGGGGTGGGTAACAGCCTTGCTGCTCGTGGAGATTTGTCCTGAAAAAGAAAATGAGATTCTTCGTATAGGCTATGAGTACGGTCAGAGCCGCGTGATAGCCGGTTACCACTGGCAGAGTGATGTAACGGCAGGGCGGCTTGTGGCGTCTTCGTGTTTCGCGCGTCTGCATACCAGCAAGGCTTTTCTCAAGCAGATGAAGAAGGCACAGAAAGAGTTCAACAAAGTGCGCAAGTAAGAATAATACAACAAGCGTCACACCAATGACGCGGTAAATACAAACCTTTTAATACTTACTATTATGTCAAAATCAGTTTATTCAGTAGGGGCATTCTTAGCAGGTGCCATCGTAGGCGGTGTAGCCGCTCTGTTGCTCACTCCCAAGACAGGTAGTGAACTTCGTAGTGAAATCTCCGATTTCGCTGAAGAGGAAGTTCAGAAAGTGAAGAACGCAGCCAGCAGATTGCGTAAAGAGGCAAAAGAGAACCAAGAAGCAGAGTAGTATGTTTGATAAGGAA
>CADAAF010000004.1 GCA_902785805.1 uncultured Bacteroidales bacterium
ACCGAAAGCGTGCCCGAAGGCAATGATGCTCACGCCCCGGCTGACCCCGAGCGCGAAGGATACAACTTCACCGGATGGGACAAGACCTTCACCAATGTGCAGGCAGACCTCACCGTCACTGCTACCTATGCCATCAATGCCTACACCGTCACCTTCTACGACAATGACGGAACAACCAAACTGAAGACCGAATCCGTCAACTACGGATACGGTGCCACCGCACCCGAACCCTCGGAGTATGAAGGACTCCATTTCACCGAATGGGATAAGGAGTTTGATATCATTACCTCCGACCTTGATGTCTATGCGCAGTATGCTGTCAATACCTACACCGTCACCTTCCTCGATTGGGATGACACCGAGCTGAAGACCGAACAGGTGGAGCATGGTAATGACGCTACCGCACCCGTTGACCCGACCCGCGAAGGTTATACGTTCACTGGCTGGGATCAACCGCTTGAGAACATAACCTCCGACCTTTATATCTATGCGCAGTATGAAGAGAACAAAGTCTATTTCACCGTAACGTATTACGACTGGAATATGACCGTTCTCGGTACGGAGAAAGTGGAGGAAGGCAAGGATGCCAAAGGTCTTGAGTCCGACCCCGAGCGCGAAGGCTACACCTTCACCGGTTGGAGCAGTCCCCTTACCAACATCACCTCCGACCTCAACGTCCAAGCCCAATACGAAAAGAAAGAACCCACCGCCCTTGACGATACAGACCAAGAGAACACTGGTGTCCGTACCACCAAGCAGTTCCGTAACGGCGTTCTTTACATCCTCCGCAACGGCATCCTTTACGATGCCGCCGGCAACAAGGCTCAATAACCCGACCGCGGATACCTGCCCCCGCCAACAACAAGGCTCAATAACACTGCCCCCCGCCTTGATTAAAGAGTAGCAAAGACAAAGAGAAAGGCACTTCATGTGGAGTGCCTTTCTCTTTGCGTCGGCATTCCCCCTGCCTTTTATATGTCCATTGCGTCGGCATTCCCCCGGCTTTTTATATGTCCATTGCGTCGGCATTCCCCCTGCCTTTTATATGTCCATTGCGTCGGCATTCCCCCTGCCTTTTATATGTCCATTGCGTCGGCATTCCCCCGGCTTTTTATATGTCCATTGCGTCGGCATGAAAGCCCTGTGGGCTTTTATGGTTGCGGACTAATGGGTGGATGATTCCGACCCTGCTCCCTTGAACTGTCCCTTTCTTTTATTATGTCCGAATCTGATTCGGACACGACTTTCAAAGCCCTTGGTAATAGTAGAGGCTTTGTCCATTGCGTCAGAATACTATTCCGCCCCGGCTCCCCAGAGCCGCTTGTAAAAGCATTGTTTTTCTTTTTTTACGTCGGAATCGGATTCCGACCCGGCTCCCCCGAGCCGTCTGTAAAAGCATTGTTTTTCTTATTTTACGTCGGAATCGGATTCCGACATCGGCTCTGCCGATAGTGCCTGAATCGGTTCAGCTCTCGCGGTTAATCCTTCAAGCCGGCATCTGTCTATATCGTTCAAATGTCATTTGAACCCTGCCCCCCCGAGCCACCCATAAAGAAAATGCAAAGCCGCCCCCGAAAAGCAAAAAAAATCCCTATCGGGTGATAGATTTCCTCTCTTTCGTGCCTCTATATGAGTATAACTGAGGAAAAATCCTCCTGCTCATAATTCATCATAATTCTGATAATAATGTGCATTTTGATTAAAAAATGAAAATAATTGTGAAAAAATTTGCATTTCGCACAAAAATTTATTATCTTTGTGCGATATTTAAAACATACGCCTATGAAAAATTATTTTACCTCCTTCTTCGTGTTGGCTTTCTGCTTCTTATCCCCCCTTCAAGCAGCAGAACCTGACTTCTTCACGGTAACCAACACACATACATCGCAGACGCTGACAGTTCAACTAAAACGCGGTAGTTATGCCCCGACCAATGTGACGCTCAATTACCGTCTGATAGACGCACAGAACAACGTCGGCGCATGGCAGACACTGACAACTGTCAACACCACCACCAACTACACGCTTGCCGACATACCCGCTGGAGCACGTATGCAACTCTACGGTAACAATCCTTCCGGCTTTGCTCAAGGGACGATGACTTATTGGAAATTCTACTTCGGTAAGACAGGCTCTGCCGTGTTGAGCGGAGAACTGATGTCCATTTTCTCTGGCACGGAAACATCAATAGACATCACAAAAACGCTGCCTAAATATGCTTTCTACGGTCTTTTTTACGAGAACAGTGCCAATAACCCGTGTTTGATAAGTGCTGGTAACTTGAAACTCTCGGCCACCAACCTTGGGCAGTACTGCTACAACAATATGTTCAATTATTGTGCGAACATGAAAGACGCACCCGCATTGCCTGCTACCACGTTGCAGCCTTATTGCTACCAGTCGATGTTCAGTTATTGTACCTCGCTTACCGAAGCACCCGTATTGCCTGCAACAACACTCGCTAATTACTGCTATAGTTATATGTTCCGTGGCTGTTCGGCTCTGAAATCAGCACCATCCCTTCCTGCTATTACACTCACGGAAGGATGCTACCAGTATATGTTCCAGAACTGCACCTCGCTTACCGATGTGCAAGAGGCACTGCCGGCTACTAATATGCCGCAATTCTGCTATCAGTATATGTTCAGTGGCTGTACGGCTCTTACCACAGCACCCGAGATTATGGCAGCGGCTGATGCTGCACCGGGGCAGAGTGCTTGCGACAATATGTTCTCTGATTGTTCAAGCCTTACTAAAGCACCGTCCAAATTGCTGCCTGCTACACTGGGCAAGAATATGACTTATAGTCACATGTTCTACAACTGCCCTAATCTGGAAGAAGGACCCGACGTTTATGCCTCGAATATCACTGCAAGCAATCCGTTGCAGTATATGTACCAATCCTCTCCCAAGTTAAGGAAGATACGTGTGTACTTCCAAAAATGGGGGTCTATGTCGTTCTGTAGTTCATGGACATACAATGTTGCAACTATGGGGGCATTCTACTGCCCGCCTGAATTGGAACGTACACATAGCAGTACCTCGTATTGGAACAAGATACCACTTTCTACAGATAATCCTTGGACAGTGTTCTCCTACAACCTTACTTATATCCCTGTTGGCGGTGAATGGCCCAAAGGAGGTACTGACCCGCAGCAATACACATGGCAGACCGACACCAACTATGTACAAGGCTGGATGCGCGAACTGGATGCAGCAGGTGCGGCTTATTACCATGATGAAGCCTGCACGCAGCAATTCCCTGAATCAGAAATAATTGCCTTCCTTGCCACACAACAGGAGAGCAGTTCATCTATTACGAAGAACATCTATGTCAAACTCGGAGTAGTGGACTATCCCGAATCAGAGCGGTACGAATATGTCAGTTTCCCGTTGGAAGAGGAAGACCAGCACGAATTTGAGTGCAGCCCGGGCTCAACTCCTGACCCGGAAACACCCGAAGGCAATACCTGTGACCACAACTGGGTACAACTCTGGGAAGGAGGACCCAAATGGGCTACGATGAACGTTGGAGCATCCTCGGAAACAGATGCAGGTAACTACTATATGTGGGGTGGTACTACTGCTAATCCCTTTTCCTACTCTTGGTCCTATTGCCCTTACAAAGGCACCAACCAGAACACCGCACCTTATTCCAAGTACGGCTATGCTGCGGACGGCAACATCACTCTTCAGGAGGGCGATGACGCTGCTGCGCAGACGTGGGGATGCGGATGGCGCATACCGACACGAGAGGAGTATAACGACCTCCTGACCAAGTGCACAGTGACCTACAACTACTCCAAGCGCGGCTACACCTTTACCTCTAAAGAGAACCCGACACTCTCAATCTTCATGCCCACGGCAGGTTATAAGAATGGCGGTTCGGTGTCCAACGTAGGCAAGTTTGCACGCTACTTGACCGCCACCTCCACAACGTCGCCTTCAATCAATGACCGCGACTGTTATATCCTCTACTGGTACACCAATAGTTCGTATCAGGAAGACCATAAACCCGAAACTAACACCCAATCGGTACGTTATTGGGGTATGTCAGTCCGTGCCGTTCATGATTAACAACAAAGAGAAAGGAACAATACCATGAAAAACAGACTTTATATATCGCTTGTACTTCTCTTTGCAGGAGTTACACTGATTGCTGCACAGAATACTTCTCGTCACCTTATATCCGCCAATCCGGTTATTACACCGGGCGAAGGCATACAAGTACAGCAGTCACCGCAACCCATTGCGGGATTGCGACCTATGCGCGCACCGCAGGAAAACGAATACAATACCGAAGGTAACAGCTTCTGGCTTACCTTTATGAAGAACTACGAGTACACCGCCTATAGTGCGGATTATTATAACCGTCCGTACCTGAAGATGCAGTTGGTGTTCTCTTCCCGCTATGCAGCCAATATCACTGTTACCAACCCCAACACGAGGTGGAGTACATCCACCAGTGTGAGAGCCGACGGAGTAACTATCATCACCGTACCGACCGAACAGTGCTATAACTACGAATCCGACCAAATACGCAACACGGGATTGTACGTTGAGTCAACAGCACCCATATCGGTTTACGGAGCCAACTATGCGGACTACACGTTTGACGCTACCAACGTCATCCCCACTGCCTCACTCGGAACAGACTATATCATTCAGGCATATCAGACTCCCCGTGAAGGAAGTACAGAGTTTGCTGTAGTGGCAACCGAGAACAATACAAAAGTTACGGTAGTGCTGACTGCTCCTACACTTAATAGGAAGAAAGGCACCTACACGTTCACTCTCCAGAAGGGACAGGTCTATCTTGCCACTACCGAATCGGACAAAGGCAGTCTCTCCGGCAGTGTCATCAAAGCCGACAAACCTGTAGCAGTCTTCAACGGAGATATAGACCTCTATATACCGGACGGAAAAGGCTATTCCGACCATATTGTGGAGCAGGCAGCACCTGTACAGACGTGGGGCAAAAAGTTCGTACTGACCAAGAGTCAGGGACAAACAGCCGACTATGTGCAGTTCACCGCCATGTCTGATGGTACAAGGATAATGAGAAACGGCACAACTGTGACAACTATCAACACGTGCGAGAGTTATATGTACCGCCTTACCGATGCGGCGACCTATATTGAGACCTCTGCCCCGTGTGCCTGCAATCTTTATCAGAGTAGTCGCACAAGCAACTCGTCACATATAGGCGACCCGTCTATGGTATGGGTAACACCACAGGAGCAGGGTATAAAGCAGATAACCTTCGCCACCTTCAAGACGTCGGTTATACGTTACCACTATATGAACGTCGTTGTTCCTACCGCAGCTGTGGGCAGTATGCGGTTCAACGGGTCAACTCTTACCGGCTTCAAGACCGTACCCGGCAACACCGAGTATTCCTATCTGACCAAGAAGATTGATCATGGCACTTATACGCTTTCCAACGATGATGCGGAGTTCACGGCGCACATCTATGGCTTCGGTGTGGACGAGAGTTATGCATACTGCGTGGGAGGTTACCTGCGTAAGATTAACGATGCGGACATTGATGAGATTATCGACCAAATATCTGTCGAACAGACATTCGACATCTGCGAAGGACAGAGCGTTACCATCAACGGCAAACAATATACAGGAAACACTACGTTCACCGAACAAGTGGGAGACCAGATTAAGAAATACACCGTAGTGGTACATCCGTCTTTCCTCAGTGAAGAGACCAAAGAGTTCAGACAGGGAACAAGTTTCACTTGGCATGGGCGTATCATTTCCACTCCGGGTACATACAAGGACGAACACACATCGGTTTACGGATGCGACAGTATCTATAAACTCATTGCCAAGTACGATAACGTCATCCTGTCTTACGACACAGTCTGTGCCTCTCCCTTCTATAAGTTTAGAGGAGAGTCTTTCGCCTTGCCGCAGTCAGGTACATTCCCGCAAGATTTCACCATCGTTAAGACAGAAGGCGATTGGGAGTACCACTGCCAACTGCGCATTATGCCCCAAGTGGAGTATTTCACCGACAGCTACCAACTGGAGCCGGATGAGGTCTATGACTTCCACGGTCTGACCATCAGTAGGGCAGGGACTTATACGGTCAATCTTGCTAACCGTTTCGGCTGTGACAGTATAGTTACTCTCACCGTTACGCAACCCGTTAACAGCCGTTCTTACTACACCATCTGTCAAGGCGAAACCTATGAGTTTGGAGGACAAATATTAAGCGAAGGTGGTGTTTATAATCAGGAAATAACCTCTTCGGACGGTACGGTGAATGTTCATCAGTTGGTACTGACCGTTCAGGAACCTGTAACTAATGTGATAGATGCCACCGTTTGTGAAGGTGAAGTCTATGAACAGAACAACTTCCACGAATCAGAAGCGGGAACTTACTATCAATATCTGCGTAGTATATACGGTTGCGATAGTACAGTCATACTGAACCTCAGTATCTGCCAACCGCAGAGTCAGACCATAGAAGACGTCATCTGCTCCGGCACTACTTATGACAAGTACGGCTTCTCCGAGACAGCAGCAGGTACTTATGTGCGTGCTTTGCGTAACCGCTATGGCTGTGATAGTACCGTAACGCTTATCCTTACCGATGCGCAGTCCTATCGCTTTGAGGAGAACATCAAGTTGGTGGATGACGAGACACGCCAATGGCACGGGCAGACACTTGACAAGTCAGGTACATACACTGCAGCATATACCACTAAGGCAGGTTGTGACAGTGTCTTCATCGCCCATGTAAGAAAAGTGGTAGGCATAGAAGAGGAAGTATATGATACACTTTGTTCCGTCCCCACTACCTACGAGTATCGCGGACACACGTTCAGCATACCGGAGCCGGATAAGTATCCCTACGACTACGTGATGGAGGTGCGCGACAAGTACGAATGCAAACGCTACCGTAAGATTCTTACCATCATGGGCGCAAGCACAACGAATGATTCGTATGTCCTTAAGCCACACGAGACCATTACTTTCGGCACACAGACCATCACGGAGGAAGGAACATATACCGAAAAGTTCACTTCCCGTTTCGGCTGCGACAGCACGGTAGTACTCACCGTCACACAGCCCGTCCTTGACCTCAGTTATGATACCGTGGATATCTGTGCGGGTGATGTATATACCTTTGCCGGTGAGGAAATCAGCCGTCCCGGAACATATATCGACTCTGCAAAAGTAGAGGGCAAACAAGGATTCAATATCACCCAACTGCTGCTCCGTGTACATCCTGTATATGAGTTTGTCCTGAACGAAACCATACAGAGCGGACAGACCTATACGGACGAGCATTTCAGCGAGAGTACAACCGGCATATATCGCAAGGAATATCAGTCTGTATGGCATTGCGATAGTACTTATACGCTCAATCTCACAGTGTGCGAACCAATAGCGCTCGAACTTACCGCTACTATCAACGAAGGCGAAGTCTATAACCTTAACGGTTTCCTTGCATACGAGACAGGAGATTATATCCGCACGGACTTGACTGCAGGCGGATGCGATAGTACCACTATCTTGCACCTTAATGTCCTTCCTGCACTTGAACCCGAATACGAAGATCATACTATCTGTACCGGCGGTTCATACGTATGGCAAGGTACGTCATATAGTCAGGCAGGTACTTACACACAGACCTATACACTTCCTGACGGACGCGAAGGAACACGGGTATTGCGACTCAAAGAAGTACCTGTCTATAAGGACACGGTTGTGGCTGTCATCTGCAATGGTGAAACCTATGACCAATATGGTTTCAACGAGTCAGAAGCAGGAACTTACACCCACACCTTCACAAGTATAGGTGGCTGTGACAGCACAGTGACACTTGTTCTTAAAGTGAATGACACCTACGAGAAGCATATCTACGCATCTATCTGTGAAGGCGAAACCTACTCCGAATACGGTATTACTACAGAGACAGAGGGTGACTACATCCGTCGCTACGAAACAGTGAATGGCTGCGATAGTGTTCTTCATATCCACGTAACGGTAAAACAACCTACCGACTCTGTTTTGAAAGCCGTTATCAATTATGGGCAGAGTTATACTTGGGATGGTGTTACTTATAATGCATCTACCTATCTGACCAAGACGCTCACTAATGCCGCAGGTTGTGATAGTATAGTAGTGTTCGACCTTCGTGTCAACGACCTCATCACTACAACCTTCCCCGTTTCTATCTGCGAGGGTGATAGTACGAGAATATTTGATACCGACTCCATTGTCAAGACAGAAGGTATCTACCAGCGTATGTATAAGGCGGTATCGGGTGCGGATAGTCTTGTGGCTTATAATGTGAATATCCTCCGTCGGACGTATGAGAATACTGTTGTTACCATAGAACATGGAAAGAGCTATATTTGGCATGGCAATTCATACAATCGTTCAGTCTTCCTGCGTGACACGCTTGTCAATGCGGAAGGTTGCGACAGCGTATGTACTCTTGATTTGACAGTGATTGGACAGACTACCTATAACGTCCGTTTTGAGAACTTTGACGGCAGTGAGTTGCAGAGTTACCAACTTGAGCAGGGAACAATACCCGCTTTCGATGGCACTCCGTCCCGTGAGAATGAGTATGATGAGTTGGACAACTACTATGTGTTCAACTTCACAGGTTGGGTAGATTCGAATGGTAACTCCTTTGGAGCGGATGAGGCTCTGCCTGCCGTAACGGGCGATATTACCTATACGGCACAGTATAGCAAGTTGTTGTTCATTATCTTGCAGGAGCAGAGAGACGATGACTATTATACCGCTTTCTCTGATAAGTATAGTGGTGAGCGTGCCACCAACGCTACGTTGGTTCGCCAGTTCGGTCAAGGCAAATGGTCAACTCTGTGTCTGCCGTTCAGTGTCTCTAAGGCACTAATGACAGCAATGGGGTTACAGAACCGCGTGTATGAGTTCAAGTACACGAAGGGTGATACACAATCGGGTATCACACTGTATTTCGCGCTGGCATCCAAAATGGAAGCCGGTAAGGGATACATTGTGAATGCGAATGCCGCTTTGGCGCAGAAGAAACAATTAGTGTTCTATAGTGTGTTAGTCGATACCCAAGCAGATGTTCTGTCGGGCTACGATATTTCCGCTTTGTCAGGTTACAACTCACAAGGCAATATTTATTTGGTAGGTACGCTGCGTAAAGGTGTCTTGTATGGTGATCAGGGCAATGGTAACTACTATTTAGGCTTGAGCAACAATAAGATTTTTGCTGCCAATTCGACCATTGGAACGACCGTACTTGCCTATCGTGGCATCTTCCGCAGTTCCGAGCCGATTAGTGTTCCTCGTGTACGCATTGTAGCCGAAGGCGAGGATGGTGAGATAGTCGGCGAACTGGAAGTAGTCAACGGCGAATTGGAGGAAGTTGCCGGCACACGGAAATATGTGCAGGACGGCATCCTCTATATTGAGCGGAATGGTATCCGTTACTCAGCACATGGTCAGCGTCTGGAGTAGTATCGGCAGAATGTTTGCAGTCCGCATTGTTCGCATTTGGGCTTGCGGGCTTGGCAGATATAGCGACCGTGCAGCAGAAGCCAGTGATGGGCTTTAGGAATAAGGTCGGCAGGTATGTAACGGGTCAGTTGGCGCTCGGTCTGCAATACGTTCTTACTGTTAGTAGTCAGACCGATGCGCTCGCTCACGCGGAAGATATGTGTATCGACAGCCATAGTCGGCTCTTGCCAAATGACTGCAAGTATAACGTTGGCGGTTTTTCGTCCTACGCCTGGTAGAGAGACTAATTCTTCCAATGAATGAGGAACTTCGCCGCTGTAGTCACTCACTAATTTCTTTGCCATTCCGACTAAGTGTTCCGCCTTTGAATTGGGATAACTGACAGAATGAATATACTGAAGCATCTCATCTTTCGTGGCGCAGGCCATTGCTTCGGCAGTAGGGTAGGCGGCAAACAGCGCAGGCGTTACTTGATTAACCCGTTTGTCTGTGCATTGTGCTGACAGCATCACGGCTATAAGGAGTTGGAAAGGATTGGCGAAGGCCAATTCTGACTCGGCAGAAGCGGCATTCGCAGCAAACCAACTCACTACTTGATTGTATCGTTGTTGTGTAGTCATAGTCTATTATTTTTAGCGTAAAGGTGCTTTTCTCGTAAAAAGCGCGACAAAAGTACATAAAATTAGTGAAAAGCAGATAGAATGTTGTATCTTTGCCGCCTGATAAATTATATGTAAGAATAAATAGTGATATGAATATGAAAAAGAATCTGTTTTGTCTTGTTTCCGTAGCCTTCGGCTTATCGGCTTGTATCGTTACCACGCCTGTTGTTACCAAGCAGCCTGCCACTGTTGTGGTCAAGCAGCCGACGCCGACAGTCACGGCAACCAATACGGTGGTTCAACAAACGAAAACCGTTTATGTCAACGCCACATCCGACTTGAGTTATAATCTCGATCTTCAGGCAGTCGCCATCGCTTTTGCAGAGGCACGTACTTTGGAGGAGTTCGAAAGATACCTCAACGACTACTCGCGCCAAATCAGCAATCTGGACCTCAATAGGGACGGCTATGTGGATTACCTCCGCGTGGTCGAACAGATTCACAGCGGTACACACCTCATCATCATTCAGGACGTGTATGCCCTTAATGCAGCTCAGGATGTGGCAACGATAGTAGTTGAGAATAACTACTATACACAGATTGTCGGCAATCCGTATTTCTATGGCAACAATTACATCATTGAGCCGACCTTTGTCAGCCGTCCCGTTATCTACTCCCAATGGGGTGCAAACTACAAAGTATGGAACTCGCCTTATAGTTGGAACCATTATCCCTCACACCATCAGCATTGGGCTCCAAAACCGCAGCAGACCTACTATACGCATATTGACATCTATATTACCAACCATTATTATTGTTCCGATTTTGGCTATGCCAATACGTATCATTACAATAGTTACCCGTCTGTTTATCAATCTTATCGGCGCAACGACTACGGTCGTCAGTACCCTGATCAGTCTTTCTCTGCACGCTCAACCACCATCAGTAACGGTCTTCGTGCATCCAATGCAAGACAGTTGTCCGGCACTCGCGATATAAGTTCTACCCGCACTATTTCCGCGCGTGGCAAATCTTCGTCTTCCACATCTGGAACAAGAGAAAGTTCAACCACATCTTCAACCACAAGTTCCAACACAACTACACGCACAAGTGCAACTACGCGGACAAGCACGAGTACCAACACTCAAGCGGCTTCCAATTCAAGTACAAGTACAAGCACACGTGCAAGTGCAAATACCAATACAAACATACGCGGAAAAGTTACTACCACGAGTCATACAGCCAACAGCACGACAACTACTACTACACGCACATCGGGCAATACTACACGCACTACTTCTACTACCCGGATGGTGGATGGCAACAAGCAGATTACCACCAACACTCGTGTAGAGGCATCGCCCAAACAGACCAAGACGACAACTACCACCACTACGTCAAGTCCGACTGCAACCTCTACAAGGAAAGTAACAACAACTACGAAAATTGACCGCACAGGTGAACAGCAGTCCATCCGCAGCAATGTGTCGGAGCATAGCCGCGCTACAACCACTCGTTCTTCTGCAACAAAGCAGTCTTCTGCAACCAGACAATCTGCTACAACCAAACCGTCTTCTACAACTAAGCCGTCTTCTACAGCCGAGCAACCCGCTACACGCAACTCGTCCGTCAGTACCGGTTCTTCAAGAACAAGAAGATAAAACTAACAACCGACCATACGAAAAACAACCGCTTGAAGAGCGGTTGTTTTTTCGATTATAATCCGTCATAATACGTTTTACTTAGGAATCGGAGCAGTTGGGTGGCATCTTTTAGTGTTACTTCGGTAGCTTCGCTAAGCGGCTTTTTCTGCAAGCGAAGCATCATCACTTGGTAGAGTAGGGTCAAACACGCCTCCACGTCCGACATTTCGGGTCGGTCTGTTTTGGCTTTCAGTATATTGAGAGATGGTTCTAAATGCTGGATGACAGCACGATAGGGAGCCTCAGTGGCAAGCAACTCGTCGTGCAGATCTTCCATTTCCCCGAGTGCTATTTGTGCCAACTGGATATGTCCGCCCTGCATCACACCTTCTTCGTGCATCATTCGCAATATCTCATCCAATTCTGCACTGTCGTTGGCGTGCTCAGGGAAGGCACGCAGGTAGTCCTCTACCTGCCATAAGTAGAGGATGTATTCGGCTATGTTCTCTCTCTTGGATTTCATATAAATCAAATTTCTGTAAATATTAAATCTTTAAATCTTTAAATCATTAGATCTTTAAATTCTTAAATCACTCCTCCTCTTCCCATTCTTCAAAGTCAGCAATAAACTGCTCAATGTCGCGGCGGTCTTTCTTAGTCGGTCTGCCTGTTCCTCTGTCTCTGTTCGATTGAGCGGTGAGTCGTGCCAGTTCAAGCAGTTCGAGTTGGTCGGGTGGGGTTATATCACGAAGATAGTCGGGTACAAGTTTGGCACCGAGTCGGTTCTCACTCAGTTTAAGTATCTCATACGTAAATGTTATCGGTCCTTTGCGAACAGAGAACTTGTTACCGATAGCAAACGTGCGCGAAGGCTTGAGCGGCACACCGTTCATCGTTATCCTGCCTTTCTTACAAGCATCCGCCGCCATTGCCCGCGTCTTGTAAATCCGCATCGCAAACAGATATTTATCTACACGAACGTCCACAGATTATTAAGTATTTGATTATGTGTTTTGAGTGTTGAATTGATTCATTGTTCGTTCTATGCCTTGTAGGCAGAAGGAGGGGATTATTTCCGTAGTTATTTTCAGGCGTTCGGGCAATTGTTTCTCTTCCTCTTCCGTCCACTCGCCGAGCACAAAGTTCATCTGTGCACCTTTAGGGTAGTCGTTGCCTATACCGAAACGGACGCGAGCATAGTTCTGCGTACCCAATACCTGCTGGATATTCCCAAGCCCGTTGTGTCCGCCGTTGGAACCTTTCATACGTATGCGGATAGTTCCGAAGGGAAGATTGAGGTCGTCCACTAATACGAGCAGGTTCTCAAGCTGTATTTTCTCTTCGTTCATCCAGTATCGCACCGCATTGCCGCTCAAGTTCATAAAGGTAGATGGTTTGAGCAGTACCAATTCGGCATTCTTAACGCGGCAACGTCCCACCATCCCGTAACGGCGATCCTCAAATACAACGTTGGACGCTTCGGCAAAAGCGTCCAACATCTTAAAACCTATGTTGTGTCGGGTGTTTTGGTACTCGTCTCCGATATTACCAAGACCGACTATCAAGTATTTCATGTCTTGTCCAATTGAACCCACATCAAGTCTTATTCAGCGGTAGCAGCAGCACTTGCGCGAGTGGCTTTAACCTGTGCCACACAAGCATCCTTCGGATTCATAAAGCGCAGACCTTCCATTTGGATGTCGCCTACGGCAATCTTCTTGCCCAAACCGAGGGTAGTAACGTCCACTACAATGCGGTCGGGGATTTGAGTATAAATACCGTTCACTTTGAGTTTGCGCATATCAAGACTCAATTTACCACCGGCTTTTACACCTTCGGCGTGACCTGTCAATTGTACAGGAATTTCCACGGTAACGGCTTTCTTATCGTTTACCTCAAGAAAATCAATATGGAGGATAGAGTCGCTAACGGGATGGAATTGCAACTCTTTTACCACTGCCATGTGCTTTTTACCCTCAATGGTCAGTTCTACAGCCATAGTGTCAGGCGTATAGATTAACTTGCGAACATCGTCTGCCTTAACGGTGAACATTTTGTTCTCTCCCAAGCCATACAAATTGCAGGGAATCATGTTTTGTTTACGGAGGTCAGCGGCAGCTTTTTTGCCGGTCAATGTGCGGACTTCGCCCGCTAATTCAAATGTTTTCATAAAAATAAATTGATTGTGTTACTCAATATCGGACAGAATAAAAAAAAAGATGTGTAAACGGCTGTCCTTATCCCATCACACTTTTTGTTGCCTAACGAGGAGTCGAACCTCGCCCCTCAGAACCAAAATCTGATGTACTACCGATATACGATTAGGCAAGAACTTTCGATATAAAAAGTATCTTTTTTCTCGAAAGCGGCTGCAAAAGTACTGCGTTTTTCCGATGTACCAAAATTTTTTTTGACATTTTCGGTATTTTTTTAATTTAGTCAGAATGAGCGTTCCTGTTCATTCGTCGTTCATTTCCCGTTCATTTCCTGTTCAAATGCTGTTCAAAAGGTCCCTTCATTGCAGTATTCATCGGGTACGAGGGCGCTTCAACATTTACGAAGTACGCTTGTTGAATTGGACAGTAATAGTATTATTTTCTATTTGTTAACGTTTTTGACCCGGTAACCCGCCTTACGCAAGGCAGCAATCAGTCCTTTGTCTCCACCGAGGTAGATACAATTAAGTGAAATAAACGCCTTGCCTTCCTTCAGGTATGGTTGCAGCCTTTTTACCCATTGTTCGTTACGTTTAGCGTAAACGGCATAGTCAGAAAAAGAAAGAGTAGAGCGGTTGTCCGGACTTGTTATCAAAAAAGCGATATCGCCCAACCGACCATTAAGGTAATAACTGCGTATATCTCTTTCCAATTGCATTTCCCTTTCCGGTGATGTAACGGCTTGCAATAGTTCTTCGCACTGGTATTCAAATGGTTCTCTGTCAAATGTCATGTAGAGCGTCTCGCCTAAATTGTCCAATCCGATTACCGGCATTCCCGTTTGCTGTGCCACTTGCTCAAAGAATCCATTCATGGAATTCTCATCGTTAAAGTCAAGAAACTGCTGCATCAAAGCCGTTCTATACAGTTCGGTCAAGTAGGACGGTTTCATTCTGCCAAGTTGTTCCATACTCATTTTCATTGTTGGCGTAAGAGTATTACTGATAAGAAGATAGTCGCTTTGGTTATAGTAGTCTTGTAACTTTGCAGAATCCGGAAGCATAGCCGCTTTCCGTAGCGCAGCAATGGCTTCATAATCTTCTATGGCAAATTCAGTAATTACTTTGTCACAGCGTGAAAAAACGGTAAAGACATTGGGGATGGTGTCAAGGAAAGTCTTGTTGACCAATTGGTTGGTCGCCAACAAGTATGACTTGCTGTTTGTTCCGTTGCCGGAAATCTGATATAGCAACTGCGCATGAAGAAAACAAGGAAGCAGTAGAACGAACAGGAACAGGCAATGTTTGCGGTTCATAGTATTATGAAAAGGATTATTGGAAACGCGTGATAAGGTTATATGCTTGGTAGATACCTAACTCTCCTGCTTTACTCAAGTCGCGGATACCTTCGTCTATCTGATCCGTATATATATAGGTAAGACCGCGATTGAAATATGCTTCGGCAAAGTCCGCATCACAACCAATGGCACGTGTATAGTTCTGAATGGCTGCATCGAAATCTTTCTGACGGCAAAGGATATTGGCTTTATTGTAGTAGGCAAAGGCAAAATCGGGTTGAAGACGAATGACATAGTCATAGTCACGCAACATAATATCAAAGTCCATTTCCGCTTTACCTCCAACAGATTGTCCTTTATAATCGGCATTAAGTTCGCCATTAGCGAGCCGGTATTCAAGAAGCCTATACCGCCAGTTGGCACGGCAGAAAGTAATGATACAAACTATATAGTCATCTTTTAAGAGAGTAAGTGCTTTGGTACAATCGTCAATAGCAGATGCGTAGTCTTGTACAAGGGCGAACTCTATAGCACGTGCAAAAAAAGTATATGGATCGGAATTATTGTCCAATTGTCTGCTCAATCGGGTAATGTTGTCAAAATGGCTGTTTACCATATCTGCGGTAAGTGTCAATTCCTGACCGGTAGCGTGCAGGGCAGCCGGTAGCAAGTGTTTGCGATTGAACCGGTCAAGAACGGCGTGCGAATAGTTGGTCCTCCGCATCGATTGCTGGTTGATGTAGTATGAGAGAGTGATATTCTGTTCGTTAACCACATCCGCATATCGTTTTTGCACCGCTCCTCTTGTTTCCGAAGAGTAGTTGGTTTGTTCGTTAGCAAGGTCTTCGCCGTTCTGCGCCGTGCGTGCTGAGAACTCTTTTCTCCGATTGCGTCTGTCAGGCGATGATTGGGCTATGTGAACATCCGTATTGGGAGTAAGTAGTGAGTCTTTGCGGGCAGCAAGAATACTGTCTTTCTTCTGTTCGAGGTCGTATGCCGTTTTTCGGTAGGTGTATGCGGCTTTCTTCTCTCCGAGTGCTGTTTTGGCTTGAGCCGCAAGGTAATAGGAAGGCAGGAAATAGGGATAAACAGCAATCATCGTATCAAGGTCGTTCAGTGCGGGTGCCCATTGACCTAATTGCATAAGCACGACACTGCGCTGATAACGCATTTCAATGTTATCAGGCAGCAGTTCGACGGCTTTGTCCAAGTCTTCCAAGGCACGGTTATAGTCACCGACTTCAGCGCGAAGCAGTCCGCGATTGTAATAGCAAGAACCATCTTCAGGTGCCAGACGCACCGCGTTATCGTAGTCCGAAAGCGCTCCGCGATAATTGTGCCGTCTGTATGACAAGATACCCCTGTTAATATAGTCTCCCGCCCACTTAGAACCGAGGTCAATAGCGCGTGTCAGATTCTCCATTGCCGCCGAATCAGATCCGAGACATATATTTACCACACCGAGTGCCGACCAAGCGGCAGCATTCTGCGAATCATAGCGGACGTTTTGTGAGAGCATATCGAAAGCACAAACCGTATCTTTCATATTGAGACAGATGATGCCTTTTTCAAAGAGATAAGCAGGAGAGTTAGGCTCTCGATGAAGCAGATAATCCATATCCTGTAAAGCCTGTCCGTATTTCTCTTGCTGAAAGAGCACATCGGCCCGCAACATCAGATAGGTTTTGTTGTCTGGCGAGAAAACGAGTGCTTGCGTAAAATCCTGTTCCGCCTTTTCATATTCCTTCATCTGCCGATAGACAAATCCGCGTGTGTAGAAAGCCCCCGGGTGGAAAGGATTACGTTCAATGGAAGCATTGCAGTCGGAAAGAGCACCAGTATAGTCCTGTAGTTGAATCTTAGCTATCGCCCGCAGAAGAAAAGGTTCTGCAAGATACGGTTTGAGTTTGATGACCTGGTTAAAATACTGGATAGACAGCACATAGTCTTCAAAGTAGAGTGCATTGCGTCCGATAGAAGTTATGCGGTCGGTGTTGAGTTGCGCATGACACGGCACAAGACGGCTCGCAAAGAGCAGAACAATAAACAGAAAACCATATAAATAGCGATGCTTCATGCTATTTTTTAAGTGCATTGACCAACATACCGCATGCGGCAAGTATATCTTCTCCTCTTGACCTTCGTATGGTAGTAGTGATGCCATGGTCGGTCAAGTAGTCACGCAACCAAATCATTTGCTTTTCATCGGACGAAGGGAAGTGCAAAGTAGTGTTATTTACAGTGTATTGCTCGTTTTCTTTTCCTTCGTGGAAACGTATGAGGTTCATTCGGCAAGGTAAACCTTTTAACAGTCTTACCAATTCCTTGGCATGTCTGAGTGTGTCGTTCATTCCTCCCCAGCATATGTATTCAAAACTCAGTCTGCGCTGGTGAGAAAAGTCGTATTGTTTCAGTTCGTTAATAGTATCAGCAATGGGGTAGGCTTTCTCAGCCGGCATAATGGTTTCACGTTCGCTGTGGAAAGGATTGTGCAAAGATATAGCAAGGTGACAATCCGATTCGTTCAAAAAGCGTGCCAACTGCGGCATAATTCCCACACTACTCACAGTGATTCTCTTAGGCGACCACCCATACCCCCACGGAGCAGTCAGTATGGTCAAAGTACGCAACACTTCGTCTAGATTATCCATAGGTTCACCTTCTCCCATTAGTACCAAATTGGTCAACGAACCGTTAATCATTGAGTCAACCGTAAGTATCTGATTAAGCATTTCTGCAGCTGTCAAATGTTTGCGGAACCCTAATGTGCCTGTCATACAGAAAGCGCACCGCATCCTGCATCCTGCCTGTGTACTGATGCACAAGGTATGGCGGTCTTCTTCCGGAATGAGTACCGTTTCCACGTGTTCCTGTCCGACTTGGAAGAGGAACTTTTTTGTTCCGTCTTTCGATTCGACCGCCGCGACGGGCTTTGTCCGACCGATAACAAACCTATTCGCACATATTTGTCTTCCTTTGATTGAGATGTTTGTCATCTCGTCAAACGTTACCGCTCGTTTCTTATAGAGCCATTCCGCCAGTTGCTTTCCAGCAAACAGGGGCAGTCCTGCAGTAACCGCTATTTGCTGCAGCTCATCAATATTTTTACCTATTAAGTATTCCACACTCAAATGCCATTTACCGATTTACTTGCATCCTGCTTTCGGGTCAAACCATTCGGGTACATCGAATTGTTCCGTAGGTGAATAACCCAAAGATTCGTCGGCATATACCTTTTGCATATATAATGCAAAAATAGGCAGTGCCATAGAAGCACCCTGTCCTTCCGCCATTGAGTCAAAATGGATAGCACGGTCTTCTCCTCCTACCCAGCAACCGCTAACCAAAGAAGGCGTAAAACCGACGAACCATCCGTCCGAGTTATTCTGAGTGGTACCCGTTTTGCCACCTAACGGAGCGTTAATCTTATATCGATAGCGCAATCTAACTCCCGTTCCGTGATCAACTACGGCACGCAGCATGTGAATCATCTTGTAGGAAGTGAGTTCGCTGATTATCTCGTGTGATTGCGGACTGAAAGTAGCTATCAAGTTGCCGTTGCTGTCTTCAATGCGTGTAATATACAGCGGCTCTACGCGAATACCTTTGTTCGGGAAGGTGGTGTAAGCATCCACCATTTCCTGTACACTCACTTCGCAAGGTCCCAAACAAAGACTCACAACTGGATCCAATTGTCCTTGAATACCAAACGAATGCATCAGTCTAACCAACTGCTCGGGAGTAAACAACGACATCAAATAGGCACTAATCCAGTTGCTTGATTGCTGCAATCCCCATTGCAATGTGACAGAGTCTCCTCTGTTCTTGGAATGTTCGTCTCTCGGTGTCCAGTGTTTGCCGTTCGCATCAATAAGTGTAACAGGTTCGTTCACTGTCTTGTCACAAGGCCACATACCTTCATCCATAGCCAATGTATATAGATACGGCTTGACAGTAGAGCCTACCTGTCGTCTTCCCATCGTTGCCATATCGTATTGGAAATATGAGAAGTTAGGACCTCCTACGTACGCTTTCACATGACCAGAATGAGGTTCGATGCTCATAAACCCGCAACGAAGGAAATGCTTGTTCCAGCGTATAGAGTCCATAGGGGAAAGAACCGTGTCTATCATTCCATCGTAAGAGAATACCTGCATTTCGACAGGCGTATTGAAATTCTCGCGAATCTGTTCGTCGCTTTTCCCCTGCTGTTTAAGTGCACGATATCGGTCGGTCTGCTGCATCGTTCTGTTCATCAGTCCGTTGATTTCCTCAGGAGTTAGTTTGCGTGAGAAGGGCGCATACGTTTTGTTCTTTTTCTCTTTGAAGAACCGTTGTTGCAAGTCGGTCATGTGTTCGCTAACCGCTTCTTCGGCATATCGCTGCATACGCGAATCAATAGTGGTGTAGATGCGCAGTCCGTCCTGATAGAGGTCGTATGACGTTCCGTCGGCTTTTTTGTTCTTCCGGCAGAAGCCGTACAGGGGATTGTTGTCCCATTGAAATTTGTCAAGGAGGTACTGCTGATGATTCCACTTCGGATAGTCGCTCTCTTTCGGTTCTTTAGCGGTCAGTACGCCACGCAGGAACTCGCGGAAATAGGGTGCCATACCTTGTTTATGGTCAGCCGAGCGATAGGTGAGTTGCAGAGGTATCTGCTTGACCGAGTCGCATACCTCACGGGTTATATAGTCGTACTTGCACATCTGTTCAAGTACGACGTTGCGTCTGTTTTCAGTCTTCTCAGGTCGGCGGATAGGGTTGTAGAGTGCAGGATTTTTGAACATACCCACGAGCATAGCCGCCTGTTCCAGTGTCAGTTTGTCAGGCGTTGTGGCAAAATACACCTGTGATGCTGATTTGATACCAACCGCGTTGTAGAGGAAATCGAACTGATTGAAATACATCAGCATAATCTCGTCCTTTGAGTAGAGGCGTTCGAGTTGAGTGGCAATGACCCACTCAATAGGTTTCTGCATAGCCCTTTCGATAGAATTTTCCGCCCGAGGCGACCATAACTGCTTGGCTAATTGTTGCGTAATGGTGGAACCGCCTCCCGCTTTACCTAAAGAGAGCAGCGCACGGAAAAATGACTTGAAATCCACACCCGTATGCTCGGTATATCGTACGTCTTCCGTAGCCACCAAAGCATCCACAAGGAATGGCGACAAATCATCAAACTGTACCCCTATACGATTCTCATAACGGTAATAACGCCCGAGAGACTGCATATCCGAAGTGAAAATCTCGCTCGCAAAGCGGTTCTTCGGGTTCTGCAACTCCTCCAAAGGCGGTAGATAACCCAACCATCCTTTGGTGATAGCGACAAAAATAATAATCACTGCAAGAATCCCCGTTACGAACAGACTCCAGAATATAATTGCGAATTTCCGTTTCATATTTGTTTTATTTAATTGCTTATAATACTGTTTGTTTGAGTTCTTTTTGTCTTTCTCTCCAGTCGGGCATAAACTGCGACAGAAGTTGTTTGAATTGTGTGCCGTGGTTAGCGTAACGGAGGTGTGCCAATTCGTGAACGATAATATAATCGATATTCCTGTGAGGTTGTTTGGCAAGCAACAGATTGAATCTGATAGTCCGTTTCGCCGGTGTGCAACTTCCCCAACGCGTATGCATCTTCCTTATCGTAAAATTGGCAGGTGGCAAACCCATTCTTGTCCGCCAGTAGTCGAATTGCGGTTTTAGATATGTCATCAGTTGCTGGTACTGTTTCTGTTCTTCCACTAATTGTTGCAGCGGAGTCAAGTCAGATGACGGTTCGTCCTCTTTTAGCTTATTACGTTCCTCCATCTTATGGAGTGTCCTGTGCAACCAGTTTATACGACTTTCCACGAAATCCTGAATAGTCTTTTCGCTTATCAAAAAAGGCGCAGAAATACGTACTCGCTTGTTAGGATAAACAACCATCCTTATGCCGCGTACGTTCTTGTATTGAACGTCAATATCTATGCCATCTATTGTCATCGGGTGAATAAAGGTCTATTTCCTGTCTAATTCAATCACTTCGAGGTTGTCAATCTGTTTGCCGTCAATGGTGAAGCGGAGCAAGGTCTGCACCGTTTGCCATCCTTGTTTGCCGGCAGCACCAGGGTTCATCGTCAGAAAACCGTACGTCCGATCGTACTGCACTTTCAATATGTGGCTGTGTCCGCAGACAAAGAGGTCGATAGCGTCTTTGTTAAGGAGCGATTCATCTGAGCTTGCTTTCGCCTCCTGACTACGCCGGAACATAGGTAGCAGCCACGGGTTGTAATGTCCCGGATAGCCTCCGATATGCGTCATCAAGACCTGCACATCTTCCACCCGGAAATGATAGAACTCGCTGAGCGAATACCGTACATCCCCGCTGTCCATATTGCCGAACACAGCGCGTGTAGGCCGGAATTCACGCAATGCTTGCATCAACTCAAAAGAGCCTATATCGCCGGCGTGCCATATCTCGTCACACGGAGCGAAATAGGTAAAAACACGCTTGTCCAAATAACTATGCGTATCCGACAAAAGACCTATGCGAGTCATACTTTATTACTATTTTCGTGATACAATAAGCATAGTGAGCAGAACACCTGTCAAGGCAACAGAGAGGAAAAAGATTACATCGCGCAAATCAATCACCCCTCGCGCCAAACTCTGAAAATGCTCCTGCAATGTCAGCCAGTACAAAGCAAAACATAGCACCACGCCACATAGGAAACTGACAATCTGGTTTCTGCTCCATGAAGATGCGAGCAATCCTGCTGCCGTAAAGGCTGCACTGAGAAATAGCAATCCCACCATACTTCCTGCAAAAGCCCCTCCGTCCACATTGCCTTGCGGTTCGGCGATGTGCCACACTACAAGATAATGCACTATGCAAGGTAGAATACTGACAGCAGTCAGCGTCCACGCAGCCAGATACTTACTCCATACGATCCGTCTGACAGAGACACGTTTGGACAGCAACAAATCCCACATACCTGACTGTTTTTCATCGCTGAACAGTCGCATAGTCAGAGCCGGACACAACAGCATCAATAACCACGGGGACAGAGCAAACAAGCCGTTGACATCGGCATAGCCGGAATCTATAATGTTCCATTCACCGGGTATGACCCAAAGAAACAGACTGACAGTCAGCAGATACAATCCGATAACTACATACGCTATAGGCGTGGAGAAATAATATGTCAACTCTTTGCGGTACATACTTTAATCCTCTGCGCTGAACATCGGATCCCACATCGGCAGGCGAATAGGTTTCTGGTCAAGCATTTTCTTCAGACGTTCGGGAACATACTTGCTTTCAGCCACAAGGCGGAACATATACTCACGAAACCATTGGTCGGTCATAATAAGGTGTCCTTTATAGCCGTTCTTCTCGCCCCAGCTGTTCTCCACCATCCATTTGACGGGCTTGTTGTCCTTTATATCTACTGCCACGAGTGCCATTGCGTGGCTGCTTCCGCTTGCGTGGGTCAGTACACGCTGACGTTTGTCCATCGGGAAGTCCAGACCAAGTAATGCTCCATAGTCGTAGTTGTCCATTGACAAGTAGCCGCGTTCACTGTCCAACTCTTTGCCCACGTCGCAGCCGATATACATCGCAGAACTGTCTTTGAGCGAAGCGATTGCTACTTCCTGCATATCTTCGATAGGCACATTCAGGTAACGCCAGTTGTCGCCTTCGTAGGTGTGACGGTCCATATCTATCTCATAGACCTTGTAGTACTCACGCGACGGGTCGTTCATCAGCATCACATAGTCGGTGATGGTGTTCTTATGCACGAACTTGTCGGCGAAAGAAAGCGGGGTATAGGTCTCGGAGGACAGCACCGAATCTTTGCTGTTGCGCATAGACCATGTGAACTCTTGCGGTGGATTGCCAAGGGTCAGACACAGAATGCGATATATGGTCTGCAGTTGCTCCTCCTTACGTGCTTGCAACTGTTTCTCTGTACCTTTCATCTCGCGCAGTTCAAGACCAAACTCGCGCAACTTCTGCACCAGAATAGAATGCATACGTCCCGTGTTGTTGGCATTGTAATTCTCGTGCATCACCTCTTTTGGAACAACGCCGTATTTGCTCACGAGGTTTGCCACACCGGTAAATGTGCCGCCATCGCTCACCGGTGACGAGAACAGTGCCTCCACTTTGCGCTCATCCATTGGCTGCTTGCGCGTGTCAATCACAGTCTGCAAAAACAAGTTGCTCTTTTCCAACTGGTCGTAGAAAAACAGATAACTCTGTGAGAACTCGAATTGAGCCATTTCGGGATTAGACTTGCGCATTTCCGCACGCAGGATATTTAGTCCGCAGAACAGCCAGCAGCGTCCCGACTGCTTTTGGTCGGTTATTCCTACTTGCGGCACGCGGTACGTGAAGTGGGTATCGAAATAACCGTCCAGTCCGTCTTGGTTCTGCACCAGTTTCTTCATATCCATATTGCCGATAGCGTTACGGATAGCGCGGTCTTGTGCACTCGGTTGGTAATTACTGCGGAAACGCTGCATCATCTCCAGCGTAATCTGCTGCGCCGAAACGGTCAGCGACATCGCGCCGACAAAGAGAAGAGAAATAAGTTTTGTTTTCATTTTTAGTATATTATATTGTTAATCTTTGTTCCAAATCGGCCATGCCGCTTGTGCCTGCAATTTCAGCATTTGCATTCCGTTCTGGGTGGCTGCCCCGTGTTCGCTTCCTTTGCGCAGGAACAGTGTCTGTTCGGGATTATAAATGCAGTCGTACAATATATGTTCCTTGCCGATAAATTCGTATGGGATAGGCGGACAAGCTTCTATGTGGGGAGACATACCCAACGGTGTGCCATTCACTATCAAGGTGGTGCTACGAACTGTTTCCTCACTCAACTGACTGTAAGTTAAGACCTTTGTGCGAATACCATTGGGTTCTGCATTACGGCTCACAAACGTTACCTCCCAATCCCATTGACGGTCTCGGTATGGAGAAGACAGAGCATACGCCACTGCTCGTGCAGCACCGCCTGTACCCAATACGAGGGCTTGTAAGCGGTCGTCCGTATTCAGTCTTTCCACCATTGGCAGAAGTGACTCGCGAAAGCCCGCATAATCAGTGTTGTATCCGACAAGACGGTAACTATCGCCTTGCCATTCGACCTTCACTACATTGACGGCTCCTATGGCGGCAGCCGTTTCCGTCACTTCGTCCAACAGCGGTATGATGGTTTGCTTATAGGGAATGGTAACGCTGAAACCTGACAAACGATTCCGCCGCACAAGTGCGTCTAACGTACTCATATTCAGTTCCGAAATAGGGTATAGTGCATAATGGGCATTTATGCCTTCGCTCTCAAAGCGGGCATTAAAAAGTTGTGCCGACCAACTGTGTCCCAACGGATTGCCTATGATACCGTATTGTCTCATTTTCTGTCTTTTTCGTAGGTTTGTACCTCGCGTGCCACAAGTGTGTCTTTGCCTTCCATCCAATCTACATATCCCTGCATAATCCGTGCCGTTTGCGCAATATGTTCTATTTCAGCCTTTTGGTATTGTTTCAATTCCTCGCGAATACTATTGCGGCGTATGGTGGTGTCGCTGTTTGTTGAGTCTTCAACCCAGTCAATATGACGTATATCGCGCAGGTAATGAACGATATAGTCGTGGGTGGTACACAGCAGTGGACGAATGACAGGTGTCTCTCCGCAGGGATTGACGCTCTTTGGACGCATACCGCACAGACCGCGTATGCCTGCACCTCTGCGAAGGTTCATTATCAATGTCTCCGCTTGGTCGTTCTGATGGTGTGCCACGGCGATGGCAACGCATCCGTACTGTTTGGCTGTCTGCTCAAACCATTCGTAGCGAAGCAACCGCGCGGTCATCTCTATGCTGCGACCTATGACTGTGGCTTGAGCCGTGGTGTCAAAGTCACGCACCTCCAATGCCACCTGCCGAGCTGCACATAACTTCCTGACGTACTGCTCGTCACGGTTCGATTCGTCTCCGCGAAGATGAAAATTACAGTGAGCAACCACACATTCGTATCCTCCGCGAAGCAGCACATCTAACAACGCCACACTATCCGCTCCGCCGCTCACGCAGACTAACACGCGGTCGCCTGTCGCAAGCAATTCGTTGTCACGGATATATTTGAGCACACGTCTTAACATTTTTTGCGCATTGAGAGTTGGATACGTTGCCGTTGTTTGTCTATATCGACCACGCGGACACGTACGTGCTGATGAAGGCTCACCACCTCGTTCGGACTGGTCAGGCGGCGGTCTGCCATCTGAGATATATGCACTAAACCGTCTTTGTGAACACCTATGTCCACAAACGCACCGAACGATGCGATGTTCGTCACTATCCCGGGCAGTTCCATTCCTACTTGCAGGTCGTCTATGGTATGTACGTGTTCATCGAAGCGGAACATCTCTTTCTGCTCGCGAGGGTCACGGCCGGGTTTTTCCAACTCGTGAAGGATGTCCGTCAGGGTAGGCATTCCCACATCGTCCGACACGTATCTCTTCAAGTCTATCTGTTGGCGTTTTTGCGAGTCTTTTATCAGGTCGCTTACGCTGCAACCAAGGTCTTTGGCAATCTGATTGACTATACCGTACCGTTCGGGGTGGACGGCTGAATTGTCCAATGGGTTGTCCGAGTTGGTCACGCGCAGGAAACCTGCGGCCTGCTCAAATGTCTTTGCACCCATCTTCGGCACGCGAAGCAAGTCCTTGCGGCTCGTGAAAGGTCCTTGTTCACTGCGGTAGCGGACGATATTGTCTGCCAGCACCGGTCCCAAGCCTGATATATACGTCAGCAGATACGGACTGGCGGTATTCACGTCCACACCCACGTAGTTGACCACTGACTCCACCGTCTGCTGCAATGCCTGACGCAGTTTGCTCTGATCCACATCGTGCTGGTACTGACCCACGCCGATGGATTTGGGGTCTATCTTGACCAATTCCGCCAACGGATCCATCAGTCGTCTGCCGATACTCACCGCACCTCTTACCGTAACGTCCTCATTAGGAAACTCTTTCCTTGCCAATTCGCTTGCACTGTACACGCTGGCACCGTTCTCGCTCACCACGAACACCGGCACATCGCTTTCGCCTTCCAAACTCATTCTCACGAACGCTTCACATTCGCGGCTTGCTGTGCCATTGCCTATCGAAATGGCTTCTATATCATATTGTTTCACGTACTTGCGCAGTTTGTCCGCGCTGTCAGACATACGGATATACACCACATCGTGTTTCAGCAGGTCGCCCTGACGGCTCAATATGGCAAGTTTGCAGCCGGTTCGGAAACCCGGATCCAATGCCAAAACGCGTTTCTGACCCAATGGAGCATCTAACAGCAACTGACGCAGATTGTCCGCAAACACCCGGATGGCGGTCTCGTCGGCTTTCTCTTTGCTATCCGCTGCGAACTCGCTTTCTATTGACGGCTTAATCAGACGCTTGTAACTGTCCTCCATCGCCAACTCCACTTGATAAGAACTCTCGTTGCTGGCTTTCAGGTGAAGGCGTGCCAACTTGTCTAAACAGTTGTTCTTGTCACCGGCTATATCCACACGTATAAAACCCTCTTTTTCAGCACGTCGAATGGCAAGCAGTCGATGACTGGGTATGCGTTTCAGTGGCTCGTGAAGGTCGAAGTAGTCGCGGTAGTTCTGTGCTTCCGGCTCGTCCATTTTGGCTTTGACCGGCTTGGTGGTCAGCATGGCCGTATAACTGAACTCGCGTCTGACAGCTTGACGGCTCTTTTCGTCTTGTGCAATCTCTTCGGCTATGATGTCTCTTGCTCCTTCCAACTCCTCTTCCGTATAGGTCAGTTTGCCAGCACGTTGATGGCGCAGAGCATCTGCCACTGGTTGCAAACCTTTTTCGCGGGCGGCATCGGCACGTGTCTTGCGGTGAGGCTTGTAGGGTAGGTACAGGTCTTCCAACTCTGTGGCATCCCACGATGCGTCAATACGTTCGCGAAGCGTATCTGTCAGTTTGCCTTGCTCTTCTATGGTCTTGAGAATATATTGCTTGCGCTCGTCCAATTCGCTGAAACGCTCGAACAAATCGCTGATTTGGCTGATCTGAACCTCGTCCAAACTGCCTGTCTTTTCTTTCCTGTAACGCGCTATGAAAGGGATGGTCGCCTTCTCTTGCAGCAAACCGATGGTCGCTGCCACTTGCCGTGCACCTATCCCTAAACGACTTGATATAAGTGTACTATAATCCATAACCTTAATCCGCAATGTAGAATATAATCATTTTTGAATATTATTTTTCAGAAGACGTCCTGGAGCGGGAAGCGTTTTCTTCTTATTTTCTTCCCTATGGCGTATATCTTCCGTTTCACGGCGTAATTCCTCTTCGTGTGCACGCTGTTCGTCATCTTTCATTTTTTGTAGGCGTTCCATCACGTGCGGGTATATTTTGTTGAACATCATCGGGTTATTTGTGTACCAGACTAACGATGAGTCTAATTGTGCACGTGTAACGCCGTGAGCCGTTAATATGGAATCATACGTGAGGCTCACTACACTGTCATGACTATTCATAAAACCTCTAACATAAATAATACCCTCTGCACGGTGCATATCCACAAACAAATCCTCCATCTGTCCGGAAGATAGTACACCTTTAGGACGGCACGATAATAAAAGGCATATTGCGCCTACAAATAGAGTAGTTTGATATATAATGTGTTTTGTCGTTGTCATTAGAATATATGTTTATTCGAGCGTATAAAATTCCCAAAAGACGCGCAAAGGTACATATAATTTATGAAAATAGGATAGGGTATGACACCTTTTTTGCAAAAATAGAATTTTCACAAATCACACCGTAGAACTGTGAATCATATATTTGTAAAAATCCCCAAGCAATAATCACGCAAACTTCACAAATCTAAACCAAATCGGCTATATGGTGGTACAGATTTGAAAATCGGTTTGCATACATAAAACAACGACTTAGAGGATGCTAAAATTTCAAATCTTAAATTTATATAATATAAATATATTCAGTATTTTAGTTCTATTTACTTGTATTTCTACTATATGTTAGTATCGGTTTTAGCTATTCAATGGAAGAATTTATGTGCATAACAACATTATTATTATCATATTAAATAAAATCAGCATATTATAATAATTACTAAAACCAATAGTTTACCTACATCACGCTTTAACTGATGTTCGTAATGCTCTGTATCATATGCCACTTAGTAGAAATGGCAAGTATTGTCAATTACAATTGTGTGAACTGATAATCTTTTTGCGAGTGTGAAAAAATTTTACAAATGTAATGAAAAATTTTTATTTTGCAGGTGTGAAAAATATGACATATCTTTGCCGCAAATTTTGATGTCAACGAACAATTCATACCTTATAAAAATGTAATTAAACGGTAAAAAATCGGCTGTAAAAAGGGGGAAAATTCGGTACTTAATAAAATGCTGAAATTGAATGTTTTGTAAATTTTAGGTATACGTTAGGTATACGTTAGGTATATGCAAGGTATATCAGGTACTGAAAATCAACCGGAAAAATTTCGCAAAAGAAGACAGAATAAGTACTCTTGAAACACAACTAATCACCCATTAAACAAAAATAGAATATGGACGGAAGAGAGAAGATAAAAAAAATTATGGCTTCCGAGAAACTTAACGCCAAACAGTTTGTGGAGCGTGTCGGAATCAGTCAGAGTACGTTGAGCAATATCTTTAACGGACGCAACCAACCCAGTATGGCAGTTATGCAGCGTATCCTCAATGCGTTCCGTACCATCAGTTCCGACTGGTTGATGCTCGATTCCGGACCTATGTACCGACAGAAAGGCAGTGAAGTGGTACAGGACACGCTTTTTGACATCCGACCTATTGATACGGAAAGCACTGCACCAACCGGCAACCCGCAGTCCGTGATGAACCCGACAACTTCCGGCGAACTGCCTATACCGCTTCCCATTTCGTCGAACACTGCAAAGGTAAAGAAAATTGCCGACAATGCAAAAAACGAACGTAAAATAGAAAAGATAATTATTTACTATTCGGACGGCACCTTTGAAGAACGGTAAGCAAAATCCGTTGGAAAAAAGTGAACAAGTGAATGACGGAAGCGAACGATGTGGCAGTATCTTATTTACGATGATATGACCCGATGCACAGAGGCGGACGTGGAACGTATGAAGTCTCTGGCAAGCAAGCAGCGAGTAGAGCAGGCTATGCGCTACAAACATTGCTTCGGACAGTGGGCGTGCCTGAAAAGTTACGAAATCTTGCGCCAACTGCTGCAAACTGACATTCCCTTTGATTTTTGCTATAACGAATACGGCAAGCCTTATCTTACTTCGGTCGTAGCACAACAATTTGCGATGCCGTTCTTTTCCATCAGCCATTGCAAGGATGCCATAGCTGTGGTAGTGAGTGACCGCGAAGTGGGCATAGATGTCGAATCGCGTCACCGGCATACGACGGACTCGCTTGTGGAGAGCGTGATGAACGAGAACGAGCAGGAATATATAGCATCCCGTCCGGAACAGGATACAGCCTTTATCGAACTCTGGACGAAAAAAGAAGCCGTTCTCAAGCAACGCGGTACGGGTATCACCGACCATCTCAAAAACGTCCTCACAGGCAACGAACACATCGAAACACTTTTGTTCGACAACTATATAGTCAGTATCTGCATATAAGCATTATGACTTACAAGGAAACCATAGCCTACCTCTACGCCTCCCAACCGCCATTCCATTTGGTGGGGGCAGCGGCGTACAAACCCGGACTTGCCAATACAGAAGCCTTGATGGAGCACCTCGGACATCCCGAACGCCGTTTTCGCGCTATCCATATAGCCGGCACCAACGGCAAGGGCTCCACATCCCACTTGATAGCTGCTGCTCTTCATGCCG
>CADAAF010000005.1 GCA_902785805.1 uncultured Bacteroidales bacterium
TCCACCAATTCGGTGGAGAATTTCCTGCTCCATTTGCATTAGTCCCTTGGAGGCATCATGTAGAGATTATCTCCAAATGCAAATCAGTTGATGAAGCGTTGTTCTATATCGGTAAGACGATAGAGCAGGGTATGAGTCGTGCGGCACTGGTGAACTGCATCAAAGCGAACTTATATGAGCATCAAGGAAAGATTCTCAATAACTTTGCTGAGCACATGCCCGCATTGCAAAGCAAGTTGGTTCAAGAGGTGCTCAAGGAGAATTATGATTTTGGCTTTGCGACGGTTAATCACGAGATTTACGACGAGCAGGAGTTAGAAGAAGCGTTGAGCAAAAGTGTGACAGATCTGTTGTTGGAACTCGGAACCGGCTTTGCGTTTATAGGAAGACAGAAAGAACTGATAGCCGGAGATACATCGCGCAGGATTGATTTGCTCTTCTACCATATCCGTTTGCGCTGCTATGTGGTGTGCGAACTGAAAGCAAAGGCTTTTGAACCGGAGTTTGCCGGAAAACTGAATTTCTATGTTAATGCAGTAGATGACCTATTGAAAGCCGATGATGATAATCCCACTATTGGCTTGCTCATTTGTTCGGATATGAATAAAGCAGATGTGCAATGGTCTTTCCGAGGTATAAGCACACCGATGGGAGTAGCAACGTATAATAATGTGCGTATTAAAGACATGCTTCCAACACAAGAGCAACTGAAAGAGCGCATGGAACTCCTGCAAAAAGAATTGCGCGAAACAAAACGACTGATGAAAACTAATAAATGAGACCGACCGCGAAAGTTGATAAAGAAATGTGAATAAGCATTTTAACAGATGGACAGCAACGACAACATAGTGGTGCGATACGATTTACCAAAGAACTGGAGTGAGGAAAAGAATTTCTCATTCGAGCATTTGACGCAGTTGGTTGAGCAAGTGCATAACTCGGCATATTCTTCTTCCGTCAAGGCAGTCAATCGCTTTGCCACTATCCGAAACTACATCATTGGATACTACATCGTGGAGTATGAGCAGAACGGAAGTGATAGGGCTAAATATGGTGATAAGTTGCTTGTGAATTTAGCCGAAAAGGTTAATAAACGCAGTATCAACAAAACTTTATTGTATAATTACCGTAAGTTCTATCTGGATTACCCGCAGATACAACCTTATTTGGAAGGAAAAAGTGCGATGTTGTCGCACAAATTTGAGATTTTCCCGACTGCGTCGGAAGAATTGTTGCAAAAATTCCCGACGGCATCGGAAAAGTTGAATCCAAAAAGTCCGACAACATCGGACAAATTCACCACGCCGGCAGATAAGCTCATTTCTCAATTGTCATTTTCGCATATTGTTGAGATATTGACGGTAGATGATCCGTTGGCACGTTTCTTCTATGAGACGGAGTGTATCAAGTGCTGCTGGAGTGTAAAAGAACTGCGCCGACAGATAGCAACTAATCTTTATTTCCGTGCAGGTGTTAGCAAGAAACCGGAGTTGTTGCTGCAGCGAACGGAGATAAATACCTCTCCTGTATTAATTAAAGATCCATTCTCATTTGAGTTCTTAGACTTACGTCCGGAAGCGTTGGAGTCCTGGACGGTGCACCTTGTCGGAACGAACTATGATAAGATTCTGAATGAGGTAAGAATGTTGCTGGATGACGCGGAGGCGTATCGGAAGATGAGTCAAGCGGTTAACCCATACGGCGATGGATTGGCATGCGGAAGAATCGCAGAGTTTTTAGAGAAAGCTTAGTGATGAAATGCTATTTTCGCTCGTTTGATGTCGGTCCGGGAGACTGTAATGTTATCCGGCTGGTTAAGGATAATGGGGATCAGTATGTGATTATGGTGGATTGTGGAAACTATACACCATCCGTGAAAGAATATCTGCACGACACACTAAATAATCACATAGATCTATTGATCGCTACGCATATAGATGGCGACCATATCCAAGGAACGGCCAGAATGCTTCAGGAGCATGAGAACTTAACCATAGGTGAGATATGGTATAACTGTTACGGAAGAGCCAATCAATCTGAGCCGGTAGCATTGAACGAACAACAAAAAAACATCATACTACAGATACAAAAATCCTTACCCTTAGAGTTTGACGCTATCAATTATAGGGAAATAAGCGCCACACAAGGCAAGACGCTTGCCGAAGTTATCTTATCTAACGATGCATACAAAAGCGTATGGAAGTTGGGGAATATTACCACTAATACAGCCTCATATGACATACCCGGAGGTTGGGGAAGAATAGTTTTTCTATCTCCTCAACAGGAAGCCCTTCTTGAAATCGAAAAGAAATTCAAGAAGGCTTTTAATAAATATTTTATGCGCGTCTGGAATGATAGCATTGAACATGGCGAGACGTTACAAGAATTGCTGGTACGATTAGTGGATTCCTTTCAGGATCAATCACACGTAAAGTCAATATCTGCCCATCAAGAGCCTACCTATGATGCAAATTTCATAAGAGAGCAAGCGAAGGATGAGGATGCTGATAAATCGGATACGAATTATTCGTCCATAGCTTTTATGCTTGAATGCGGAGAACATAAAATTGCGATGCTGGGTGATGCATACGCAAGTACGATAATAGATGCAGTAGATGCCAAATATACCGCGGTACCTAAGCCAATAGCGTGTGACGCAATAAAAGTACCACATCACGGTAGCAATGGGAATAATAGCAAGATGCTTTACGAACGTATCAGTTCGCATAGGTATTATATCCCCGGAGGAAGAGAAGAAAATTATCCGACATGGGGCACGTTGGGTCGAATTGCGGAAAGTCATAAAGATGAGACAACGAAGATAGTAGTATTCAGTCACCCATGTACGATCACCCAAAAGATGAACGGACTAAGTGAGAAAGTGCAGCGAGAATTAGGAATTGAAACGGCTATAACGGAGAAGGAGTATGAGTTATTTGAATGGTAGGGTAATTGAAAAGATGGTGGTGCCTGTTCGTTGCGAATCGGAACAGGGAACAGCCTTTTTTATCAGCGATCGACATCTGCTGACTGCACGTCATGTGGTACAAGAGCATTTCGAAGAATCCGCAGTACCGGCTCCTATTTATATAGTCGTTGCCGAAAAAAAGATTTTCTGCACCGGGGAAGAATTATCAATAACTGACAATGCCATTGATTTGGCGCGGTTAACAATAGTATCGGAAGAAGATTATCAACCATTCTGTGAACCTCTGAAATTATTAAGTGACAAGTATGAACCCAATATGCCATTACATGTGTACGGTTATCCTCGAGAGGTGGCAATGGGGTGTAACCTTGTTGATATAAAAGCAAAAAACGGATTAGAAATTTCGGGAGGAGCATGGCATGATAGAGCTTTAATCCGCGAGGATAGTTTAACTATCCATAACTATGACGGATTATCCGGAGCACCTGTTGTCAGTATATCGGGACGAGTAGTAGGGGTAATAGTTCTACAAATTAATGAGACACTGAACTATTTGTCAATCTCAAAGGTGAAAGAACATTTGTCACAGAAGGGGATTTCATACGATACCAATTGGGAACAAGATGATGTTACAACGATGGGAATGGGACGCAGTTTGCAATTGTGTGAAAAAGCAGTTGCAACCGTACACGGACGTTACATGCCGGAACTGCATCAAGGTAATAAAGAATTGGAATTACTTCTTGAATATGTGTCCGATAAGCGACATTTAGATGAAAGCCTTAATAAAGCGAAGGCTCTGGCCGAAACAATCTGTAAACTATCAGATGAGAAACATAGGGATCTACAAGGTGCATTAAAGACAGGAATGCCCTTTACTATGTCTTCACTAATGACCAATGGGGGTGATTTTCTTAGGCGATGTTACGAATATTTCAAAGATGAAGGAACTCGAAAATATGGAGGTTGGGAACGAACGGCTTTAGATGAAAAAGTCTATGAACTTAAAGAAGATGATTTAGAACGAATAAAATCTGCTCAAAAGAAAAATCTTTGTTTGGTCGGGAAAGCAGGTTCGGGTAAGACACATAGCTTGTGCCACTTCGCTATAAATAGTCAAGACAAGGCGAATATCTATTTATTCTTCGGTACGGATTTTACTGTAAACCAATCTGCTATAGAGCATGTGCGAAGCGCGATATGTGAAGAAATGAGTCTTGTAGATTTCAATGCAGAGTTGAAGAAAAGAGGACGATATGCTGTGATAGTGATTGATGCGATAAACGAAGGCTTAGGATGTGTGTACTGGGAGAATCATCTTGGAGCACTGCGTACGGAGTTGGGGAAATATGACCATTTTCGATTAATCATATCTGTTCGAAAACCGTTTGACAACGAGGTTAAAGATTTGTCTAGCAACGAATGGCAGATTCATCAAATAGAAGGGTTTGAGGATAAAGAAAGAGCAATCAATGCATATTTTGACAAGTACGATGTCGGTAGAAAGTATCGTGACTTAAATCTCGAGGCTTTTAAAAATCCGTTGTTCCTAAAGATGTTCTGCGAGACATTCCATACCATGACGGAATATGAAAGGAATCATGTCAATAAACGGATGCTCTATAAGCGATATGTGGCTATAAAGAATGAAAACGTATCGAACGATGTTGATGAAGATCATGAACTGAATATTGCGGACAAATATCTTTCCAAATTAGCAAACTATAGTGTTTATTATGGACATTTCAACCCAATTCCTCGTGGTAAGGCGCGCCAATATGCCAAACGAATGGCACCATATAGATTATGGTCGAATGATTTGTTACACGCATGCTTGACGGCTAACTTGTTGTTAGATGATCGTTCACATGATGGTGAACCAGCGGTAATGTTCGAATATGAGAATTTAGGTGATTATTATAAAGCAGACGAGTTGTTGCATTCAAAAATGGATGTGAAGGGTTTGCTGCAGTGGATAGACGAGGAAAGAAAATATCTGCAACGTCACGAAGATGTGCCTTCTGAGAAATTCAGGAATACAATCAAGGCATTATTTGATTGTTGGTTTCATCAAAAGAAAGCGATATTTGATGAGCGAATTGTGCAGAAGGAAGGTGCGCTGCACGAACTCTATTGCGAATACCTTATTGAGTCGGATATACCATACCGAGAACTTGTTGCTATTATACTCAAATTAGATAACGATAGTGTCAATCCACTGCAACTGATTGAGCGATTTGATGAGATTACGTTGGATGAGGCGCTACAAATACATGAGAAACTAAAGTCATATCCAACCATAGGAAGTCGCGATTTGATGTGGACAAACTTTGTCAATCAGATGTATGAATATAACGGAGATTCTTATATCGAAGAAGTGCCGGTAGAACAAGACCCTACAATGGATATAACAGACGAAGAACGGAAATATCTAATAGGAATTACGTGGATGTTGAGTTCTTCGCATCCCAAGTATAGAGCAATACTCATCCGAAAGATTAAATCGATTCTTCAGATACATCAATCGCTTATCTTATGGTTGATCGGACTGTTTGAAGATGTAAATGATCCATACGTGTTGGGAGGACTCTATTGCGCAATATGCGGAATTGTCTTACCTTCGCGAGACAAGGAACTGACTTCGTCTATAGCACGCCATATCTATACTTGTTACTATGAAGACGAGAAAGATGTTCCGCAAGATTTGATAGTGCGTCAATGGACATTGAAGATAATTGAGAGGGCTTATTATTTGGATAACGCTTGTGACTGTTGGAAACAGATAAAGACTCCATTTACACCCCAATCGATCGATACTGCATCTATCAATGATTATGAGAATATTCATAGGGAGATTTTTGGCATTCAGCACGGCTCTCTGATGTTGTATGAATCGATGTTCGGATTCGAAGACTTCAATCGTTATATTATTGGAACAAACAGTCGGCATCAGAGCGGAGATTATTTCATTCAGAATGAAAAAGGAGTGTATGAAGGAGTGTCGCTTTATAAAATAATGGCCGAAATGGCATATTATATACAGCATGTTTTTGGATGGAACGAGAAGTTGGGGGCCTTGGATAATGGGAAGTATTCGCCTAATCGTCTAAGAAACGAAAAAGAGCGTATCGGGAAGAAATTCCAATGGCTTGCATGGCATAGAGTGAATGCGCGTTTAATGGATACCTGTCGTGTCTCCAAAGAGCAATATTTTTATAGCAGTACAGCAGAAGAAAAAGATCTTGTGACGAATCCGTATCCCTGGCATTGCTCAGAGGTTTCCCGCTTTGATCCGACATTGGATGTTAAGCAGAAACGCAAATCTCATTCAGGGTTGATTGGAATAGTAGAACAACCAATCGTTGGAAAAGATATGATCGATTGGATTGATAATCGAACTTATCTTCCTACGTTTAGATGGCTAACCCAAAATGAAGACGGGACGGAGTATGTAATGCTGATGGGATATGATACGGCAAAAGATGAACCGAAAGAAACGTTCTTATTTAGCAATGCCTGTTTTGTAAAACAAGAAGATACCGAGAAATTCGCTAAGTGGGCAAAGAGGAAAAACTTCTACGGTAGATGGATGCCGGAACGTCAAGGAGCAACTGAATTTTTGTGGAGCGACTATCCCTGGGCAGATTCATACAAATCATCTCTCATTGAAGATGACGGATATCGAATGTACGATTGTCCATGCAGAATGCTGCTCTCATACGAGGCTCAGTTACAGGAAAATTGGGAAGGTATAGCAGGAGAAGAGGAGTTTTTGACAACTGTTTATATGCCATGTGTGGAGATGATGGAGCGGATGGGGCTGTATTGCTCTGAGTGTAGAGGCATTGTGAAGGCAGAGGATGGAAGTATAGCCGCTATAAATGTAGAGAAAGGTAATGGTATCAATGGCCTTTTTGTTCGTAGGGATTTACTGAATGAATATCTAAAACAGAATGGTTATGTGATGTTCTACTATGTATTAGGCGAAAAAAGGCTGGGAAAAAATGAGCATGAGGCAACCATAAAAGATCTTTCGGCTGCATATCAATATCATCCAGAGGGAGATATTAAAACGATACAGCCGATGCAGGTAAAGGAACGAGATGTGCCTCGCAAAAAGAAAGTCAATAAAAAGAAGCGCAGAGCTGAATTACAAAAGAAGAATCATGAAGAAGGGTTGACTACTCGAGAAATGATAGAATTGATGAATTTAGGTATTGAAGATGATGAAAGTTAGTATATTTATTACAAAAATTAAAAATTTTACAAAAATTGGCATATACATTTGTATATGTCAATTTTTTTTTGTAATTTTGCGCTGATTTTGTATGTGTATCACATAAGTAGTATTTTAAAATAAAATTATTAAGTGCAATCATGAAAGTATACTATGTTAATTCTGCGGTGCATCAAGAACAAGATGTAGTGACGGCTTTTGAGAAAGTTAAGAATTTGGTTCGTGGAGATAGAAATATTAAAACGATAACCTTTCTCGTAGGGCAACAAAATCAATTTAACATGCTTGCACCTCTGAATTTTACGTCCAGACAAATAGCAAACCAAGGTTTTGCAACATCTGATGGATATCATATTCAATTTAAGACTTTGAGGAACTACCATCCGGATTATGTATTTTCAGGACATATGCCGAGTGAGATATTAGTACCTATCTGCATACCACCGCAAAACCTATATCAATTTGAAGACTATTCAAATATAGCGTATTGGGTGATTGTACCATGGACAATTGCTGAAAATGAGAGTTTCTTATCAATTCATGAAGCAGAAGATTGTGCTACGGGTACTTTACACACCGCGCCTACGGCATTGGATGGCCGTGTAGCCAATGCGGTTGATTGGCTAAAGGATACATCGTATCCAAATGAGGGATATCATCACCCCAACGATGAAAATCGATTAAAGAACATGGCAGTCAAATTAAAGAAAATGCGTATTTCTATTGATTATGATGCCGTCGTGTACTATTGCTATAATCATGGATTCATACCGAGTGCGGCGCGGAAGACTGCTGATTATTTTGTGAGAGCGCAGTCTCACCCGATGAGAATATCTGATCCATACAGTAATTTAGAGAGTATTATAAATGCTCCGCGAAAATAGCATATAATAACTAGCCAATATGATAGATAAAAATTTTTGTATGAGTTCGTATCTCGCCTTCCGGTATATTGAGAAGGAGGGAAAGAAAGTAGCGTAAATATGAACATAGTTAAGAAAATAGAGAGGTATGTACCAAACTTTTTACTGAAATCATACCGCAAACTTAAAAGATGGAATATCATCAATATAAGTTCATTCCGAAACCAACGGAATTTGCGTCGTCTTGCGGGAAGCAGGGATGTCTACAATGTCATTTTCTTTTTGGAAAAATCTTCTTGCTGGAAGTATAAAGCTCTATATGACCTAATGGAGCACTCTTCACATTTTCATCCTTCCATCATCGTATGTCCTAATGTACTAGTATCTCATGAAGATATGGTTCGCGGAATGCAAGAGACGTATATTGAGATGCTAAAAGAAGGATATAGAGTGATTAAAGGATATGAAGATGTTCAACACTCGTATATTAATGTAAGAGACTTAGATCCTCATATTATCTTTTTCTCAAGTGCGTGGGAAGGGTATATCGATAAACGATTCCATATTAGCCAATACACCGACATTTTGACGTGCTATATGAACTATGGATGGGCAACGACACCATTCGAATGGTCTTTTGTCACAAATATGTGTTTGCGTGTATGGCTTTACTTACAAGAATGCAAGGATTATAATCGCATTCTTAAGCAATGGACTCCAGGCATGAACGCTGTTGTTACAGGATCTCCTATGTATGAAGCATTTTTAAATGCAAGTGCAGAGGGAAAAGATTGGAAAATAAAAAATCCAAAATTTAAGAGAGTAATCTATGCTCCACACCATTCAATTCCAGAAGTGGCTGATGGTATTATCGCGCTTTCTACATTCTTGATTCATTACAAAACAATGTTAGAGATAGCAGAGCAGTACAAAGATAAAATCCAATTTGTATTTAAACCACATCCACTATTGCTGAATCACCTCTATCTGCATCCCGAATGGGGGCGGGAAAAGGCCGTTGCTTATTATGACTTATGGAAAAATGGAGAGAATACGAATTTTGTAAATGGAGAATATATAGATTTGTTCAAAACATCGGATGCTATTATTCACGATTGTAGTTCTTTCACAATGGAGTACTTGTACACCAAGAAACCTGCTTTGTTCTTATCTAATATAGGACATGAGGGGCAAGCAAATGAAGTGGCTATCCGAGCATACGAAGCTCATTATAAAGCTAAGACAAAAGAAGAAATCTGCGATTTCTTGGATAATGTGGTGCTTAAGGGAAATGATCCAAAAAAGCAAGAACGCGAATCATTTTATAATGATGTATTACTTCCTCCAAATGGACGTACCGCTTCAGAAAATATATTACAAGAAATATCAAAATCATTGAAGATAAATGAAGATTCTATTTGATTTAGATGGCACTATAACGGCACAAGAGACATTGCCAGTTATAGCTCAACATTTTAGAGTTGAGGATAAGATAACGGAATTGACTCAACAAACGGTTCAAGGTAATGTGCCGTTCATAGAGAGTTTTATCCGAAGAGTGAATATCTTAGGTAATTTACCAGTATCTGAGATATCAAATTTATTAGTTAAGGTGCCTCTGTATCCCAAATTATACGCTTTCATACAGCAACATAAGGATGATTGTATAGTAGTTACAGGAAATCTTTCGTGTTGGTGTAAGGGGTTAGAAGAGAAACTCCAATGCAAAACATATTGCTCGGAGGCAGAAGTGGTAGATGATCGGGTCGTGAAACTTAAAACCATACTGCGTAAAGAGCAGATTGTGGATTTGTATAAAGCACAAGGAGAGCAAGTTGTATTTGTGGGTGATGGAAATAATGATCTTGAAGCAATGCGTCATGCAGATATTTCCATAGCCACAGGATTAACGCACAACCCTGCTCGTAGTTTATATGCTATTTGCGATTATATTATCTTTAATGAACAAGCATTATGTCGTCAATTAAATCAGTTGTTATAAGTTGTGCCGGTATCGGCTCGCGTTTAGGTCTTGGCTTAACGAAGGCATTGGTCAAAATCAATGGTTGCTCTCTGATATCGTTACAGTTAGAGATGTTTAAAGACGTTGAAGATTTACGTATCGTCGTGGGTTTTCAAGCGAATGATATAATTGAAGAGGTTATGAAATATCGTCAAGATGTTACATTTATCTTCAATCATAGATATTTTGAGACTAAGACAGGAGCAAGTTTTTATTTGGGAGCACGCCATGCAAATGAATATATCCTAGAGTGGGATGGGGATTTATTGGTGCATCCTGATGATGTTAGAACGATACTAGAACAAGAGGGAGAGTTTATATGCTATGCTGATAAGTCCTCCGAAGAAGCTGTTTTTGTTAAGACGGACGAACATGGAAACGTTTTGGAATTCTCTCGTGAATGCGGTGATTATGAGTGGACAGGCCCGGCTTGTTTATGCAAGGACCATTTAGTATATTGTTCAAACAATGTGTATAATATGTTTGAACCGTTCTTGCCGATGCGAGGCATAAAGGTTAGGGCATATGACATTGATACCTATCAGGATTATATGCGTGTTAGTGAAATAGTTAAGAATTGGAAGTTATGATAGGTGTTATTGGAGGAAATGGAGTAGCCGCTACAAATCGTTTGGCGCAATTGGTAGAGGAGAAAGTTGTCAATGCCGGTGCATTTCGCGATGCTCACCATCCTGAAATGATTATTTGGCAAGCGACAAAAGTTCCTTCGCGAAGTATGTATCTCGAAGGACGCGGCCCCAGTTTTATCGAAGATTATGTCCGTACCGGAAAGCAACTCAAAACTTGTGGATGTACAGAATTGTGTATGTGTTGCAATACTGCTCATTATGCAATAGAGGAGTTGACAGAAAAGATTGGTCTACCGTTTATAAATATCATAGATGAAGTAGCCAAACGCACATCTATGCAAGGATTCAAGAACGCTATTATTATGTGCTCGGATGGATGTAGATTGACAAAATTATATGAAAAGAGTTTTGCAAAATACGCTCCGGATACAGCTATTATATACCCGACAGAAGAGGAACAGCGCTTAGTAACAAGGGGAATATGTAATGCTAAAAATATTCATCGATATGACGCAGCAGATAGTATAGAAAACCCTCATCATATATTTGCTGAATTAGTAGCAACTTTACGAAAACGATATAGTGGTATAGATAAGACATGTATAATCGGTGGATGTACGGATATTAACAATGTATATTTCGATAACAAATCAGACTACATAGATAGTTTGGAAGTTCTCGCAGATGAAATTTTCAAACGGAACAAAGAATATGTTGGATGAAATAGTAAAAGGGATTTATGGACAAGCTACTGATAAATCAGCAACCTATGGCTGTTAGAATACTATATTGGCTGCGAATGCATACGACCAACACGAAGTTGTGCCGGTGGTTAGAAAAGAAAATGGCTGCCAAGAGTGGTGGCTATGCGTATAACGATTTCATCCGTGTATTCAATAAGGAGGAACATGGTATGGAAATTGGATATGGCACGTATGGAGGATGCTGGAATAATAGTTCATTATGGTGGAGTAATGTGAAGATTGGAAACTATTGTTCATTTGCACAGAATATAACGGTCCTGACAGCTAATCATAGGATGAATTGGTTTAGTACGCACCCTTGTTTGGCGAATCCGATGTATGGAGCAATACTTTATGATGGTTATCCGGATGACGGAGAAAAGCACGGCTTAGAGATATGTAACGATGTGTGGATTGGAATGAACGTGACAATATTACCGGGGTGTAAGCAGATTGGGAATGGCGCGATAGTTGGTGCGGGTAGCATTGTGACACATGATGTGCCTCCATATGCGATAGTAGCAGGCAATCCGGCACGCGTTCTGCGCTATAGGTTTGATGAAGAAACGATACAGAAAATAGAGGCTACTCAATGGTGGAATCTAAAGTTGGATGAGCTGAAGAAGATTGCACCTGAGTTGCAAGAAATTGTGAATTATAAAAGGATATATGAAACAAACGAAAGTAAATGACTGCAAGATTATTGATATCCGTAAATATACTGATAACCGCGGGTATTTGTCTGTGATTGAAGGCGGATTGGATATCCCCTTTGAAATTAAACGGATATACTATCTTTATATGGTACCAGAGGTGGCTCGTGGTGCTCACGCACACAAAGCACTACAGCAGTTGCTAATTGCTACAAGCGGTTCGGTAGATGTGATTATGGATGATGGTATATCTAAAAAGACATTTCATTTAGACAGACCTTGGAAGGGCTTGCTTATTCCTTCCGGTCTCTGGCGGGACTTGGAGAATTTTTCCGGTGGAGCCGTTCTTATGTGTCTGGCAAGCGAGAAATATGAAGCCTCAGACTACATCCGTGACTATGGGGAATTCCTTGCATACAAAAATGGTAAATGATTAAATCGTAAATGGACTTATGATACATAAATTAGCAGATTGTCAAGCCAACATACCGCAAAATACCAATATATGGCAGTTTTGTGTAGTGTTGCCAGAAGCGAAAATAGGCGAGAATTGCAATATATGCAGTCATTGTTTCATAGAAAATGAAGTGATTATTGGCAATAATGTTACTATTAAATGTGGTGTGCAAATCTGGGATGGTATTACAATAGAGGACAATGTGCAAATAGGCGCAAATGTGTCATTTACGAACGACAAATACCCTCGTGCCAAGAATCTGGATTGGGTGCTTGAGAAAACTACCATCAAGCGTGGTGCAAGTATAGGAGCCGGAAGTACTATCGGTTGTGGTATAACTATCGGTGAAAACGCGATGATTGGCATGGGGAGTGTAGTTACGCATGATGTACCGTCTGGCGAACTATGGTTTGGAAATCCGGCAAAATTTATCAGAAAGATAAATATATGAATAGCATGAATGAGATAATGGTGACTGTTTGTATTGTTACCTACAATCAAGAGAAGTGGATCAGGCAGACGCTTGATTCCGTGCTTGCACAGCAGACAGAATATCCCTTTGAAGTGATTATTGGAGAAGATCATGGTACAGATGCTACTCGTGCTATATGTCAGGAATATGCTGATAAATATGAGAATGTAACATTATTGCCTTCTACTACTAATCTCGGTGTAACAGCTAATTGGATACAATGTATTCAAGCAGGAACAGGGAAGTACATAATGACGTGTGCCGGTGATGATTGGTGGCATAATCCCAATAAGATTCAGTTACAGGTAGAGTTCATGGAAACCCATCCTGCATGTGTGGTATGCCATACCGATATTGACGAATATAATGAGACAACAGGTGTCATAAAAAAATCGCTTAAACAATCCAAAGGTGTAGTTCCGCCAGAAGGAAAAATTCAAAGAACTATCCTTTCTGGCAGAGATTATATATCAGCAGTGACTATGTGTATCCGCCACTCAATATTTGAAAAATATGTACCAGCCGGCGAATTTGCAAAACGTCGTTTCCCGCGTGAGGATTGGCCTACACTATTAGTATTAGCCGCACATGGAGATATATTATATATTCCAATTTCTACGGCAACATACCGCGTAGGACAGGAGTCTATCACACGTACCTCCAATTATGAGAAAGTCATACGTCGTGCACAGGAAGATATGGAAATGACCAAATATCTTTACACTCTCTTCCCAGAGTGGGGTCCATTTAAAGATGAGCCATATTTTGCTACTGTTGGCTTTCACAATGCATTGCATGCGGCTTATCGTAATAATGACTATGAAGCAGCACATGAGTTCGCAAAAAAAGATACTTTAGGTAAATGGGCGACTCGTATGGCTCGCACTAAATTAACTTTTCGTCTACTTCGTTGGATTCAAATAAAACGTAAAAGATTATGACTATTCCTTTTTTATCTCTTAAAGACATAACTGCAAAATATGCAGATGAGATTCACGAGGCTGCGCTTCGCGTGATTGATGGAGGCTGGTATCTTCAAGGTAAGGAGAATGAAACATTTGAACAACACTATGCAGCTTATATAGGAAGTAAGTACTGCATCGGTTGTGCGAACGGTTTGGACGCGCTTATTTGGATCTTCCGCGCATACATTGAATTGGGCATTATGCAGCCAGGTGACGAGGTAATTGTTCCTGCCAACACCTATATTGCTTCTATTCTTTCTATTACGGAGAATGGATTGAAGCCAGTTTTGGTAGAGCCTAATCCGGAAACATTGGAGATTGATGACACTAAGATAGAAGCCGCCATCACTCCTCGCACAAAGTCTATTCTTATTGTGCATCTATATGGACGTTGTGCTATGACAGAGAAGATTGCAGAGATATGTAAGAAGTATAACTTGCGATTGGTAGAAGATAATGCACAGGCGCATGGATGCATATGGAATGGTAAGCGCACCGGTTCTATCGGTGAAGCTGCTGGTCATTCTTTCTATCCGGGTAAGAACCTTGGTGCTTTGGGTGACGCTGGGGCTGTGACTACAGACAATAAGGAGTTGGCGGATGCTATTCGTGCATTAGCCAACTATGGCAGTCAACGCAAATACGTCTTCAAATACACCGGCCGCAATAGTCGTTTGGATGAGATACAGGCAGCGATATTGGATGTCAAACTGCGTCATTTGGATGAAGATGTTGCTTTGCGTCAGCAAGTAGCGGATTATTACTACGATCATATCTCCAATCCGCTAATCACTCTGCCAAAACGATTACCGCATGAGCAGAATGTTTACCACCTTTTCCCGATATTGGTCGCTGGTGGAAAACGTGACGCTTTGCATGATTATCTGGAGCAACGCGGTATAGGTACAGTTATCCACTATCCTATAGCTCCACATAAACAGGAGTGTTATGCAAAAGAGGCATGGAATTTGCCACAATTATCTTTGCCAATCACAGAACGTCTGGCGGATGAAGAATTGTCTATTCCTATGAGTCCGTGTTTAACACAAGAACAGATAGAATATGTGATAAAATGTATAAATGAGTTCGCGTGATTAACATTACGAAGTACTAACATTAATTAGATGAAAACAATACTATTAGTTTTTGGGACAAGGCCGGAGGCGATTAAGATGGCTTCGCTGGTGAAGACACTGCAAGTGCAGGCGGAAAAGTTTCGTACAGTAGTTGCTGTTACAGCCCAGCATCGGCAGATGCTTGACCAAGTGCTGCATATCTTCGACATAAAGCCGGATTATGATTTGAATATCATGCAGGCTAATCAGGATTTGTATGACGTGACGAGTCGGGTATTGGTGGGTATGCGAGATGTGCTGAAAGAAGTACAGCCGGATGTTGTACTTGTGCATGGAGATACGACGACAAGTACTGCGGCAGCATTGGCAGCATTCTATCAGCAGATACCAGTGGGACACGTGGAAGCCGGATTGCGTACACATAACATCTATAGTCCTTGGCCGGAGGAAATGAACCGCCAATTGACAGGACGTATAACCACTTACCATTTTGCACCTACCCCACTCGCTAAAGATAATCTTCTCAAAGAAAACGTCTCGGACGAAAAGATTATCGTTACAGGCAATACGGTAATTGATGCTTTGTATATGGTAGTGGATAAGATTAAGAAGGATAAGTGCTTGCAAAAGGAACTCAAAGAAGTACTGAAGAAAGCCGGATACGATACTGCCCGTTTGGATAGTTCCCGCCGTTTGGTGCTTATCACCGGTCATAGAAGAGAGAATTTCGGCGACGGCTTTATCAGTATGTGTACAGCCATTCGCGATTTGGCTAATAAATACCAGGAAGTTGATTTCGTCTATCCGATGCACTTGAATCCCAATGTTCGTCGTCCTATCCATGAAGTGTTTGGAGAAGATTTGACTCAGCATACCAATTTGTTCTTCATAGAGCCTCTTGAATATCTCAGTTTCGTATATTTAATGGAGAAATCAACCATTGTTCTGACAGACTCCGGTGGAATCCAAGAAGAAGCACCGGGATTGGGTAAGCCGGTGCTTGTAATGCGTGACACAACCGAACGTCCGGAAGCCTTGGAATCAGGGACTGTCCATCTGGTAGGCACTAACTATGATAAGATAGTAGAAGAGGTTAGTACGTTATTGGATGACGCAGAGGCATATCAAAGAATGAGCCAAGCAGTTAATCCGTATGGAGACGGAATGGCATGTAAAAGAATATCCGAGTATTTAGCAAAAATATGATACCGAAGATTATACACTATTGCTGGTTTGGAGGTAAGCAGATGCCTGAATTAGCAATCAAATGCATCGAGAGTTGGAAGAAGTATCTTCCGGAGTACGAATTGCGTCTGTGGAACGAGGATACTTTTGACCTTGATATGTATCCCTACGCACGTGAGGCATACGATAACCGCAAGTTCGCTTTTGTTACGGATGTGGTCCGTCTTTGGGCATTAGAGAAGTTCGGAGGCGTATATATGGATACCGACGTAGAAATACTGCGTCCGTTAGGTGAATTGATGGAACTGCCTGCATTCACAGGCTACGAAGCCAGTATGGCTAATGCTCCCGTTACCGGTCTGATGGCATCCGCTCCGCATGGTGTGTGGGTGACAGAGCAATTAGCATACTATAACGGCAAACACTTCATTAATCCGGATGGTACATTGGACTTGACACCTAACACAAAACCTATAGCGGACATAATGGTAGCAGGGGGCTTTGTTATTAATGGCAAGTATCAAGTCTATAAAAACGATATGCACGTCTTTCCCGTTGACTATTTCTGCCCGCTAACAAGTACCCGCGTGCTCAAACTAACCAAGAACACTTATTGCATACACCACTTTGCAGGCAGTTGGGTGGAGAAAACAAGGTCACAACTTGTCAAAGATTGGTTTGTAACACATATCCTCGGAAGAAAACTAACCGACAAGATTGTGCAAATCAAACGTACCCTAAAAGGAAAACACACGTAAAAGTATTGAGTAAGGTATCAAGAAGGTATCTAAATATATAGATAATCAGTTGATAGTCTTGCGCAAAAAGAGAAGAAGGATGTCTGTTAGAGACACCCTTCTTTTTCTTTGCGGAAAGTGAGGGATTCGAACCCCCGGTACGACGTAATGCGTACACCACATTTCGAGTGTGGCTCTTTCGACCACTCAGACAACTTTCCGAATGCTTATCGTTCAAGACACATAATTCTCTTACGGTCAAAAGCGGCGCAAAAGTACATCAAATTTTGAACGTGGCAAAAAAGGCGCGCATTTTTTGCATATTTTTTTTGCCAGATGAAAAAGTCGGAGTACTTTTGCGGTCGCAAATGGTGCTTAATCCGTCAATTTCGGCGGTGCGAGTGAAAAGGGAAACAGGTGCGAATCCTGTGCAGACCGGCTGCTGTGAGTTCCTTTAATAAAGTGATTTCTAAATCTAACCGTCATTGGTACAATTACCGAGAAGGCGAGAAGTCACGGAACGAGCCAGAAGACCTGCCATTTAGCAAATAATTGGTCCTCCTCCGGATACAGGCAGGTCAATGGCAGGGAGTTTAATCCGTCATATTAGAAGGTACACAAGTATTGTTGTGTGTATGCCGTTACGTGCGCAAAGAATTGCGTGCGGCTTCGTTGTTGTATCGGTATGGTCTGCTTAATCTATCATGTATCTATCGTATATCTATCGTGTATCTATCGTATATCTATCGTATATCTATCGTAGTTGCTCCGAGCCTATATGCAGACAAAACACTATTATATAACAAGCAACAAGGATTAGCAAGTCAATAACTACACAACACATAATATCAAACAAATAACCAAATAACTTATTAATAATTGAGTAATAACCAATTAATAATTGAGTAATAACCAATTAATAATTGAGTAATAACCATTAACAATTAACCAAACAAATTAACAATTAACCATTATGAAGAAGACATTTCTTTTGGTGGGTGCGATGGCTCTGACGGGGCTAATTGCACCAAAAGCGAGTGCGCAGGGTTATGAACTGCGCGTGCTGACGTTTGAGGACGGTTCGGAAAAGAGCGGCTTTGAGGCTGTAAACGGCTTATCAGGCTGGTCAGACTTAATTGATGACCCGCAGCAGTATGGTCAACTCCTCTACGGTGACAACAACATGGGAACCGAAGATCCATATATGTGGACCGATGGAGGAAATACGGAATTACATCATGAATTCATTGATTCATGGGGTATGGGATCATATGCGTTCTATGGAGGCGGCGAGGCTATCAGCCATTATTGGAGTTCAAATTATGCAACGTATGGTGATTATATGAATCAACTTACTGCATATCGTCCGGATGCCGGTAGTAATGATATGAACACAGCAGGCGGCGGACACAACGGCTCGAATAACTTCTGTGTACATTTCGGATATATTGATGATACGGGATATGGTGTATCAGAAGTGCCCGCGATTGTATTTACAGACGGAGTGGCTCGTGTGATAGACCACGTTTATGTTTGTCCTACTACTTATACTTATTATACTGTATTTCAAGGAAACGACCTCACTGATGCATTGGGTGAGGACGGCAAACTTTGGATACAAGCACGCGGTTTTGCTTCTGCTGAAGATTCCGAACCTTCTGCCACAACGGAATTTCTGTTCTTTGCAGGAGATGGATCTGCTGATACCAGAGACTGGACGAAATGGGATTTGAGCGACCTTGGAGCTATCGAGAAATTGGAGTTTAATATGTATGGTGAAGGATCTGGCTCGGACAATGGTTATGGTCTAAGTCAAGCTGCATATTTCGCTTGGGATGATATGGCTGTCCGCTTCCCTGTATCGACTCCCGAGCCGGAAGAGCCGACGAGTTACGAGCGCACAGGTCTGACAGCAGGCAACTACGGTACGATATGTCTGCCTTACGATGTAGCCGCAGCAGACCGCACAGGTGCTACGTTCTTTGAAGCCATAGGCAAGACCGCAGAAGGATTAGTATTAGAAGAGGTAAGCGGCACATTGACAGCCGGCAAGGCATACTTCTTCCAAGCCACCGCCACAAGCCTTGAATGCACGTATTCGGGCGACAAAGTTGCCACTCCGGTCAGCGCATCACTGAACAACGGTCTGCAAGGCGTATATGAGGACAACACGGATGTACCGAACGGAATGTACTTCCTGAACAGCAACAAGTTGTGGCAATCAAGCGGTTCGAACAAAGTGGATGCCAACCGCGCCTACGTTGATTTGAACTACGTACCAAACTATGTACCTGCTCCTGTGGCAGGCAGAAGACGTGTCGTAATGCCTTGCATCCCCGAAGAGACAACTGCTCTTCCGAGCGAGGTTGAGAACGAGACAAACGTTACCAAGCAGATGATTAACGGCAAGTTGTACATCCAGAAGAACGGTCGTATGTATGACGCACAAGGCAAAAACATTCAATAATAAACAGAGGAGAACAAACAATGAAAGCAACCTATAAAGCACCCGAATTGGAGGTGATAAAGATGACCACAACAATGATATGCGCCAGCGGAGGTGCAGCTCCCGCTCCCGCCAATGTCCTTCATTTCGAACATGACGCTCCCGGTCCCGAACTGAGAGGCGAATAATAAATCCCCCTAATCTCCTCCCGTGCATACAGACGTGTACGGGAGGAGATTAGATGACAAAAAAGCAAGAGATGAAAAGACATATCCTATTCTCTATTGTACTATCGGCGTTGGTTGTGCTGCCTATTGAATCGACAGAAGTTATCCGCTTGGACTTGCAGTCCTTCCTCGAAGAATACCCACAGGACGGTGACGGCAAATGGGTGAATACATATAGCGGCGACTATGTCTCATTGGACTTTGACGTGTTCCGTTTCACCCACATGACCCATGCCATACAGGCACAAGGCACAGACGAGCACGGTATGCAGTACTGGGACGGCTTCACCCTCTGTACGAGCGGCGACAATACCGACTACGGTTTTGCGGGTTCTTCAGACGGCTGGATAGACCATCAGTGGGGTTGCATGGCCGGAGGCGGTTTAGATACAGAGGGACAGACCGTACACGGTGCTCCGTATATGGTTGCCTATTGGGGCTATAACTACGAGGAGGACGGTGTCCATAGTTTGCAAATCGATTTCACGGACGATATGACACACCGCCCATTAGGCGTATGGATATGCAACCACCCGTGGCCCTACTACGGAATAGAACATGACGACGGTTTTGCCCATTCGTTTGCAGACAACGGAGCACACTTCAATCTGATTATCCACGGTTTGGATGAAGAAGGCAAAGAGGCCGGAATGCCAATCACCTATCCGCTTGCCTCGTTCCACGACGATGCGTTAGACATCTCGTCCGAGTGGAAATGGGTGGACTTGAGTTCGTTAGGACAAGTGAACGGCATCTACTTCACGATGGAGAGCAGCGATATGTCAGGTATATTGGGAATGAATACCGCCGCATACTTCTGCCTCGGAGGAATGGAGATATTAGAACATGTGGACGAGATTCCTCGTCCGGCAGGATTAGAGGCAGACGCTTTGGACGAGAACAGCGTCAAAGTGACATGGCACAAAGTGGACGATGCCGCCTACTACAGGCTGTATGTCGATTCCGTGCTGGTTGATTCAACCGAAACGACTTCATTCATTTTCACGGATTTGAAGACTTATACGTCCTACCGCTTCTTCGTACAAGCTGTATCCGAGTACGGCGAGAGTTCCGATTGGGGCTATACATCCGCCCGCACCAAAGACCTTACGCCCCCTACTCCACCGCAGAATGTGCATGTGACAGAGGTCGGGATGTACAAGATTGTGATAGGCTGGGATGCAGGAACGGACAATATAGCCGTGGACAGATATGCCGTGTATGTGAACGGCAAACGCTATTCGCGTCCCAAATACACCAGCGTGTCCATTACGGGATTGGACGCAGGGACGACCTACCAAATAGAAGTGGAGACCCTCGACACATCAGAGAATGCCAGCGAGCGCGTCTCAGTCCAAGCCACCACCCTCTCGTCGCCCACAGCCATTGACGAGACGAAAGAGGACAAGAAAATGACTGTCTATACCATAGACGGCAGAAAGACAGACGGCAGACCTGTAAAAGGACAAGTGTCTATCGTTCAAACAAATAAAGGAACAAGCAAACAAATAAGACTATAGCAGTAACTACGCTATGAAAAAAACAATTATATTCATAATCTACGCCCTACTCATACAGGGTCTATGCAGTACGGCGCATGCCGCCGTAGTAGCAGTGACGATGAACAGCGTCACCAAAACTATGACTCTGCAAAACGAATCGGGTACTACCATTACCGAGGATTCACACACCGGTAACACATATTTATTCAACAACCTGCCTGCAGGCGACTATACCCTATTCGGTTACAACTCGTCAAATACTTTGAACGGTACGATGACTATTACCGTAGGCGACGAGGATATGGAGATGCAAATCTGGACCATTACCAAACTCAGCGTCTCCAACAAAAAAGAAGACAACTCGTACTGGGTTTATGGCGAGGACTTTACCATTGAGGATTGCGAGGTACACAGCCGCGAAGGAAAGACTTTTCCTGTAACTATCGGAATGAATGCGGGTAATCCCTCCGTATTGACGTATGACGGTGGTAGTGTGGTACTGCGTATGGTACCTTCGGCTGCTCACCAAGAAGAGGGCTATATCTTCGCCAATGACGGTCGTACCGTAACAGGCAACACGACCATCCAAACCAAGATACCGTTGGGCGGTCTGTTCACATCTACTTGTCCTGCGGACGCGGAGATAGCAATGATGCAGAAACCCGGCGGCGATGCCGGTTCAGGAACGATACACTTTGTTCCCTTCCGCGTCATTGAGCCTGAAACGGTAGAGACGATAGGAGACACCAAGACCTACACATGGCGTTTGGGAAACACTTGCAAATATAATATGCGCGCGTGGAAAGAAGGCGGACTGACCCAACTGCTGAACTTCTACTACAACACCGACCCAGCCAAGTGTCCTGTGATTAACTTTACCGAAGCGGATTTTGCGGCACATGACCCCAAATGGATTGACCATAATCCGCAGAGTTTAGACGGACTGAACGATTGCAATATCCTTCTCAATATCAACGAGAAAGGTTACTTGAAGATGACTGCGGGGCAAGAGTACGACCTTATGGCTGAACGCGACTGGCAGATTATTCCCAACCAAACGGAGAACTACTTCCTTGAGCCTGACTACCATTATGCCGTGTATGATATGGACGGCAATCCTGATAACTCGGTAGTGGAGGTTATTCCTGACGGCAATATAGGTTCGGAATGGTCTATCCTTCGTGCCAAGAAAGCCGGAACAGCGATTGTGACTGTTACCTACGATGCAGCATCTGCATTACAATACGCCAACAACACGGGTAAGAAGAATCCCTATTACGGCGGTCAGTATTTCGGTGCTATCTGGCCGGAGAACACGGGAGTGTTTGTTGTGTCGGTAGATGCCCCCTCTAACGGAATGGATGCTAACATGCGCATCAACGAGACGCTCAATGAAGACCAGAAAAAGAACGCCGGCATCTATGTGGATGCAGAGCATGACGTGTTCTATTACATCAACGACGAAGAAGCATTCAACTATACTTTCAAGCCGACAGGAGTAGCAACCGTGGAAATCAGTTATCCTACTATCCGCACGAACGATGCTGTCTATAACACCGGCTGGCATACAATCACCAAGAACGGGGACAACACTTATACCCTGCCCCTCAAACACGGTCGCCAGATTGTGCGTTTGGGTGACGGCACAGGCAAATACGAATACCAAGTGCTGACAGCCCGCCATGCCACCCGCAATATTATCAATGAGACGACAGGCGGTTCGGTCTTCCGTCCTGGCGATAACGTGCGCGTGCAATATGATGGTTTGTTCCACCCTGCAAACAAACTGTCAGGAATCTATAACATGTCGGCATATATCACCTATAACGGTACGCCGACAGGAACGGCGCTTATTCTGGGTCCGAACCAATACTGGTTCGGTTCCAAACCCTCTGCACAGTCCGTTACCTTCACTATTCCTGCCGATTGGACGGCTACAACCTATGAACTGACGGAAGGAGTCATCCAAGTAACCGGTTTTGGCGACCCCATCGGCAACCACCGTACGATAGACAAAATCGGCGGACGCTCGCCTAACTTCACAGCAATAGCCCATCAGACCTATTTCGGTGCACTACCGGATGCAATCATTCCAGTCAAGCAGTTGAGCAAGACACTCGCTACATTGGAACTTGATCCCGCTGACGCGGAGATTATCTCCGTGACCAACAGTCTGGGCATAGAGGTAACACCCGAAGACGGCAAGTACCTGCTGACCGAAGGCGAGAACTCCATTCTTGCAGGCAAGACAGGTTACAAGCGTACACCTGTAACAGTGACCGTGGAAGAAGGCTGTCCTTCCGAGATGACTATTCCTGTTCATTTGGAGCCTATTCCCGAGAACGGTTGGGACGGAGAGTCACAGACCGCACCAACACTGACAGACGGAATATACCATATTACGAACGGTGCCGAATTAGCATGGTTCGCTGCACAAGTCAATGCCTGCACGAGTAAAAACAAAGCCGCACAGAAATATAATGCCGTTCTGGATAACGACATAGACCTAAGCGGATATAACTGGAGCCCGATAGGCGACGGAGGTACACAACATTATTATGGTGGAGTTTTTGACGGACAAGGACACACGGTCTTTAACCTCTATATCAACGATGCAACAAGCCGTTACCGCGGTTTGTTTGGCGACCTCACATCCGGTGCTACGATCAAGAACCTGACCGTTCGTGGGTCTGTTACTTCGACATTCGACACTACAACCGGTGGTCGTATAGCCGGTGCAGTCGGTTATGCCAGCGGTTCAAAGGCCTCGCCGGTATATATCACGAATGTCACCAACTATGCGGATGTCACGGGTTGCTCCAAGTATGCGGCTGGTATCTGCGGTTACGCCGGAACGTACGTCTATATCGACCGCTGCGCCAACTACGGCAACGTGACCCTTTCGCATGCGACCAACACAAAAGGCACGGACGCAGCCGGTATAGCCTATCTGAATAATGTCAATAGTTCGATTACCAACAGTTACAACTGCGGCACAATTGTGGCAAACAATAACGTCGGCGGAATTTATGTTTCTTCCACCGCAGCCGTGGTTACAAACGTCTATAACACCGGCCGCGTACACGCTACCCGCACCAACAATTCCGGTTATTCATGCCACGGAGCTATCCGTCCGACTGCGAATACGACTACCGAAACAGAGAACGTCACCAACGCTTACGCTGACGAGGATTTCCTCTTCAACGAACTCAACACAACGATTATCACTGCTCCCGAAGCATGGAGCGGCGGCGAAGTGGCTTACAAGTTAGGGGACGCTTTCGGTCAGGAGATAGGCGTGGATCCGCTGCCTGTAATAGGCGGAATGAAAGTCTATCAACACGAGATAGGCGGCAAGACGTACTACTCGAACTACCCGCAAGTGTATGTCCGTGAGGGCTTGGAAGACGGCAAGTACGGCACGCTGTGCTTCCCATATACAGCAGGCGAGACGAAAGGCGGCGAGTTCTACTCCATTGAGAAGAAATACACGGAGGGTGGTCTGTTCAAAGGAATCGGCTTAGTGGAAGAGACAACCGTAGCAGCAGGCAAGCCCTATATCTTCAAGGCGACCGACGAGCAGATTATACTGTTCTACAATGAAACAGACGAAGCCACAGCGGGTCAATTCAACGGTCTGATCGGCACATTCGACTATGTAACGATACCCGTAGGCGACTGGTACATCAAGGATAACGGTCTGAAATTAGCAGGTGAGGATTGTCACGCTTCCGCTTATCGCGCCTATATCCATGCCGAAAACATACAAGACCATAGTGCCAACTTTGCTCCGAGTGCCCGCCGTATGGTAATGGGTGTCGAAAGACAAACACCGACATCGGTTGACACCACCGAAAACGAGGCAAACACCAAGAAGTATGTGCAAGACGGCCGTCTGTATATAGTTCACGAGGACAAGATATATGATGCACAAGGCAGACAAGTACAATAAGAACAAACGACAAAACCAATTGACTATGAACAACAAAGCATATAAATCCCCCGTCACGGAAAGTATAGAGATGCTGACAGACGTGATACTGAGCGGTTCGGGTAGCACCCCATCGCCCGTAGCACCTGACTTGGAAGTAATAACATACAATCCGCAAGCAGGTGATGACTGCGATTAAATAAGGATATAAAACCCGTTATGATGGGGTTTTCGTTCGGTCAGTCTTGCTGCCATGAGGCTGACCGAACATACCAAGCGAGAGCGTCTAACCACGCTCTCGCTACCATTAAAAAAAGCGGCGTTCCCGTTCATTCGTCGTTCATTTCCCGTTCAAATGCTGTTCAAAAGGTCCCTTAATGGCAGTATTCATCGGGTACGAAGGCGCTTTAAATTTAAGAAATAAGCAATTTACATCTTACCGAAAGTAATAATAAAAAAAGGTATTCCATATACGGATTAAAAGATGTATCTTTGCGGCGTTTTTTGATATAAACCGATTACAAGGGTTATATGACCAACTTTTCAAACCAAAACTAACGATATATGGAAACAATATTATTTATCCTATTGACAGCAGTCAATCCGTATATATCCCGCGTGTTTGAGTACCGCCCAGCCCCCGGTCAATTCATCAATACCCTACCGGCATACGAAGAAGGCGACACGGACGAAACAATGGCACAGAAAGCGGAAGAATGTATAGCGGATGACAACCAAGTGTTAGTATCTCTCGGCGGCTACGGCGGCTATGTATTGTTCGGCTTTGACCACGAAGTACTGAACGTGGAAGGCGCATACGATATGAAGATATTAGGCAACGCATTCTATTCGGCTCAACTAAAAGAAGGCGAACCTATGGGCGGCAGCAGCGAACCCGGAATAGTGATGGTAAGCCGCGATGATAACGGAAACGGATTACCTGACGACGAATGGTACGAATTAGCAGGTTCGGAAGAAACCAATGAACAGACCCTGTTCAACTACACCATAACCTACTACCGTCCTGACGCAGATACACCCGAAGAAGAATATATCCGCTGGACAGACAGCGAAGGACAGACAGGTTATATACCAAAGAACAGTTACCACCGTCAGGCATACTACCCCGAATGGATAGAGAGCGACGAGATGACTTTCACAGGTACACGTCTGCGTAACAACGGCATAGACACCAGCGGCAAAGGGACATACTACGTGCTGTACTGCTTCGACTGGGGTTATGCAGACAATCATCCGAACGAGTTGAAAGAGCACCCCGAACAGCACGCCTCAGAATTTGACATTGATTGGGCTGTAGATAAAAACAGGCAGAAAGTCCACCTCAATGGCATACATTTTGTAAAGGTATATAATGCGGTCAATCAGGTATGCGGCTGGTTGGGCGAGACGAGTACGGAGATTATGGGCGCATACGATATGCATCCCGAAGCGGCATCGGGTAACGCCCTGCCCGCAATCAGTCAGTCAGAAACACATCATCCGCGCAAAGTGATACACGAAGGAAGGATGTACATCGAGCGCAACGGGACATACTATACGCCGACCGGAATGGTTGCCGAATAAGGGTGTTTATGCACACAAATAAGGTATTCGCAACCATACCGAAATACAATAGATAATTATGATACAAGCACTTCAACTAATTTTAGCGCTGAGTTTTTTAGTGGTGATACATGAGTTTGGTCACTTCACTTTTGCGCGCCTGTTCCACGTCCGCGTGGAAAAGTTCTATCTCTTTTTTGATTACAAGTTTGCCCTTCTTCGTGCCAAGCGTTTTGACGGCAAGTGGCATTTTCGCTTCTTATCGCCGTCATTAGGCGATGATGACGAATGGAACAAGCATCCCGAGACGACCGAATGGGGTATAGGCTGGATACCCTTCGGCGGCTACTGCGCAATCGCCGGTATGGTGGACGAGACTCACGACGCGGCATCGTTGGGGAATGATGCACAGCCGTGGGAGTTCCGCTCGAAGAACGTATGGCAACGGCTACTGATTATCTCCGGCGGCATATTGGTGAACTTCGTAGCGGCATTGCTGATATTCGGTATGCTGCTGTTCCACTGGGGTTCAAGCACGTTGCCACTACGCAATATTGACCGAGGTCTGTACTACTCAAGTATATTGCAACAAGAAGGCTTTGAGCAACAGGACCGCATCCTGCTTATCGACGGACAAGAGCCTGAAACATTAGGCGATGTGGTTCAGTGGCTTATCATAGAAGGCAAGCGTGACGTGGTCGTTCAGCGCGGTCGGGAGACCGTTCAACTGGAGATGAGCAAGGATTTGGGCAACCGTTATTTGGCGTTGCAGAACGATTATGACCGTCAAGAACGCGACAAAGCCCGCCAAGACCCATCCTACATAAAGCAACGTTTCATCCTGATTGACGAGTTCTATCCGTTTGTGATTGACTCCGTTTGTCCGAATACGGCAGCCTACTATGCAGGATTGCAGACGAACGACAGTCTGACCGCTATCAACGGCATCCCTACTCCGTGCTTCGCCGCCGTAGTAGAGCAGTTGCGCCTGCATCCCTGCGACAGTATCCAACTCACTTACTACCGCGAAGGCGTGGAACAGACGACATCCGCCTTTATCGGCGACCAATGCCGACTGGGCGTGTTTGAGAAAGGACCGCTGGCTTATTTTGAATTGGAGCACAAAGAATATACATTCTGGGAGGCTATTCCGGCAGGCATTGTGTATGGCTGGAACTACCTGAAGATGTACGTCAAGCAGTTCCGTTTAGTGTTCTCGAAAGAAGGTGCACAGTCGTTAGGCGGCTTCGGAGCCATCGGGCAGATGTTCCCCAAATATTGGGACTGGGCAACGTTCTGGAATATGACCGCCATCCTGTCGCTGATATTAGCGTTTATGAACTTTCTGCCTATTCCGGGGTTGGACGGCGGATATATTCTTTTCCTCCTGTTTGAAATTATCACACGCAGGCAGCCGAGCGACAAGTTCCTTGAACGCGCCAATATGTTCGGCTGGATTATACTGATTGCTCTACTTATTTTTGCCAACGGAAACGACTTGTTGAAGTGGCTGTTTATGTAATCTTAATTCACTATGGACAATACTTTTATTCATCCCTCTTCCTACGTAGATGACGGCTGCGTCATCGGGGAAGGAACCAAGATATGGCATTTCAGCCATATTATGTCAGGCTGCACGATAGGTCCGCATTGCAATATAGGTCAGAACGTGGTCATATCGCCGGATGTGGTGTTAGGTCGTAACTGCAAGATACAGAACAACGTGAGCGTCTATACAGGTGTACGCTGCGAAGATGACGTGTTCCTCGGACCAAGTATGGTGTTCACCAATGTGGTCAATCCCCGTGCCGCCGTATCCCGCAAGGACGAGTACCGCCCTACCCTTCTTCGCCGCGGGGCAAGCGTGGGAGCCAATGCCACCATCGTGTGCGGACATACATTAGGAGAATACTGCCTGATTGGCGCAGGGTCGGTTGTGACCAAAGATGTACCCGCCTACGCCCTGATGGCAGGCAATCCGGCACGACGCATCGGCTGGGTAAGCGAACACGGTGAGAAACTGCTGTTTGATGCCGAAGGCATAGCCACTTGTCCTGCTACAGGCGATAAATACAAACTCCATGACGGACTGGTGGAAAAACTCTAAACACTAAACTGACAATGGAAAATCCATATATAGTATCCGCCCGCA
>CADAAF010000006.1 GCA_902785805.1 uncultured Bacteroidales bacterium
TGCAACAGCCCGCAAAGGTAAGGCATTTCCTGAAAACTCGCAATACATTCCGCATTTTTTCTTTTTCTCTTCCCCATAAACTCTCTCTTCCGCCAAAATTCTCTCCTTCTTCCACCCCTCTTCTCCCCCTCTCTTACAGCCGCCTTGCAGCAACAAACACTATAGGGATACTATAGGGATAGTATAGGGATACTATAAGGATACTATAGGGATACTATAGAGATACTATAGAGATACTATAGAGATACTATAGGGATAGTATAGGGATAGCCCGTGTCGAACTTTTAGCTACATAAATGTCGCTACTATAGAGCAACGCTTTTCTATACTAACAAATGAATAATGACATATAGATGCTGTTTTCTGGACTTGTTTGTACACAGAATGACTAAAAATAGTATAAAAAAAGTTTGTATAACGCGTTTTTATTGTAACTTTGCGGGCAGTTTATGAAGCCATTGCTGGCACCAACAGCGTTAAAAAGTGGCGACATATTGATTTATTGCGTTTGCTTTTTGTTCGCACGGCTCTGAAACCTAGGAAATTTCAAATCGTGTAAATACCTTAAGAACAAAACGAGCAAGCGTCCTTGTATTGCACGGGCGTTTCTTGTTGGTATTTACTGGTTTTCCTAGGACCACAGAGCAGAACAAGAATCGTTCGTGTTTTTGTGTTTTGTAATGACGTTTGCTCAAAAATCGTTGCAAAAATACTATAAAATAAGGATTTAACCAAGAGCACACGCGAAAAGGACTAAAAAGAACCATAACTATATCGCAAAAAAAGAAGTTATTTTGCAGGCTGAAATAGTAATACATTAAATTTAGAAAAGATGAAATCAAAAACAATCGTATTAGTTGGATGCGGCGCAAAAAAGGCATCATTCCCTTGTTCCGCAGAAGCTATGTATCAAGGTGTACTTTTTAAGAAGGCGTTAGCTTATGCCAAACAAATGCAGCCGGATAAAATCTATATTATTTCTGCTAAATACCATCTATTAGAATTAGGTGATGATATTGAGCCATATAATGAAACCCTTAATAACAAAAATGCATCAGAAATTAAGAGATGGAGTGAGATTGTACTGGAGAGCCTGAAAGAAAAGGGACATGATTTGAATAATGATAAAATAATCATCCTTGCAGGACAAAAATATTATAAGTACTTATCATCAAACATAAAGAATTGCGTATTACCATATTCAAATTATAAAGGAATTGGATATATTATGCAATTCCTTAACAAACAATTAAATAATTAGTGTTATGCCTACTCTTAACTTTAGTTTTTGTGAATCTGTTAAAGACATTCGTACAAATATTAAAAGGATGTCAAAAGATCCTGTAGTCTATCGTTGGTGGTTTCCTTCCATTCCTGAATGTTTAGGAAAAGCAGGACTTGACATGGATAAAATAGAACAAAGAGTTATAAAAGGGAAAATATACAATGCTTTATATGTTGGAATTGGAATAAGTTGCCAACAACGTTTTAAATGGCACATCATGCAACATCATACTATCTCTTGCGTTAAATATGGTACATTGTCAACTTTACGCCAAACATTAAGTGCCGTTTTTGATAGAGATATGTCAAAGTCCGAGGAACTCGTAAATGAGGTAATGGATACATGTTATTTGGAATGGGCGTTGTTTTATGGAAAATCTAAAAAAGATTTGGAGGTAATAGAGTCTGCATTGTTAGATGATGGTTATTATCCTATGAATATTCAAAAGAGTAGAAATATCCCCAATTCTTGGAGAAAGGAATTATGTAGATTACGTAAAATCCATAAGGTATAAAACATAAAAATTAAAACGGAGTAAGCCGATAATCCTGTCATAAGACAAGCTATTATAGTATTCATCTTTAAAAACCTTGCGGAGTATAGGTAAACCGTATTATGTTATGGGATTTTTTGATTCTTTAGCCAATGGAATGTTAATGAACAATGGAGTAACTACTGGTCAAATCACTTGCAAAAGCAAGCAAACCTATCAGTATTATGCATCGAATGCTACAGAAGAGCGTCAGTGCAGATGTTGTGGTAAAACAATTAAACCTGGTAAGCAAATATTTGCTTGTCTCTCAAGTTGGGATGCTGGCAAAGTCATAAGAGGTGAAAAAATTGACAAAATAACTAACAATTTATACTGCTCCCTTGATTGCTTTAGAAGAGCTAATTAATTCTTGACTCCCCCACCCCCAAAAAAAGAGGATTGGCAGGTTTCAATTATTAATAAGTACATTTAAATTAGGACATTTTTTTTAGACCTTGCGGAGTACAGGTAAACCGTATTATAACTATGGGACTTTTAGGAAAAATATTTAATTTTACCATGGATGCTCAGTATTCCACTAAACAAGGAATTGACATGCGAATTGCAGAACTTATGGATAAAAAAAGAAGAACTTCTGATCCAAATGTCAAGAATGATTTACAAAAACGAATAGATGACTTACGCGTAAAAAAAAGATATGCGAAGTAGATACACTTTGTACAAATAAAAAAATGTATACCATTATCATTGTAGGCAGCGGAGTTTGACCGCTCCGCTGCTTACTAATAAAATTTTACACAAATGATAAATCTTAAAGAAGAAATAATAACTTGTTTGCATAGCTGGCGTAATACCAACAACAAAGAGCAAAATCTTCAAGGATGGTTATATGCATATTTTTTGAAATATAGGTCCGAAGGCTATGTGATTGAGATGGAGACCAACATCAAACAGGATGAGCATCTCAGCTGGTTATTTGAGAATAAGAATATAAACAGAAATGACTTTTGTAAAAGTGAAGTTGATTTGTTTATATACAACGAGTCAAAGAAAGAAGCATATGCTGTTGAACTGAAATGGATATATCATCGTGATAAAGGATGGAATGTTGTAGATCATTTGCCGGCCTATGAATGTGATGCTCAATTCTGTAATCAATTGTTGTCACATCATATTTGCTCAGATGTCTGCTCGATAGTGGTTTACGATTTCAATCCCGAAAAACAAGTAAAAAATCCACGCTTTAGCAAAGATTGTTGTAAAAAGGAGGCATTTTTAGGAGGAAAATATACTGATGGAAAGGGGAATAGAAGACAACCAACGGATGGACGAGTAGGTAGTATTCCTTTCAAATGGCAACCTTTGTATGATAATTATTACTATTACATAATAGACGGTAAAGATATGACTGGTTCTTCATTAGGTTAACAAACTATAACATAAACTATGGGACTACTTGATTCTATCAAACAAACGGCTTCTGTTGCGTCTCAAAAAGTATCTGATAGCGCAAATAAAATTAAGGCCTCAATTCCAGAGGTAAAGTTGGAAAATATTACTGCCAACCTTAATTTGTACGAGAAATATTTCTCGGAAAGTGAATTGTGGCAGAAAATAGGTAAGTTCGGAAAATCTATAGGAGCAACAGTTCTTTATCCTGTCTTTTTATTATTTTATCTGCTGAAATCCGGAAATGTCAACATGAAGGAGAAGGCTATGATAATTGGTACACTTGGTTATTTTATCCTTCCACTTGATCTTCTTCCTGATGCTTTAGTCGGAGTGGGCTATGCCGATGATGTAGCGGCCTTAACAGCTGCTGTCAAAGCTCTTGCTTCGTGTATTACTGAAGATATCCAAAATGAAGCAAAAGAACAATTACGCAAAATATTTGGCGAGTTTGATGAAAAAGCATTGGATACTGTAACGGGAATCATACAAGGAGCAAATAATTTTATTAACAAAAGACAATAAACTATGACCTGCAAATTCTCTTCATCTGAAGCCTCTTTATTGGCTAATGGGTATGTGGCGGATATTTTAACACCTTGGCAAATTAAGATAGACACTGACGAACAGACTATTACTGTCAGTAAGCGAAACCGCATCCTCATCGGTGTGGACGAGGACACGCTGGCTTTCCGGTTTATCCGCAGAGTAGTGATTGACCAGCATCTTATCGGAGCGGATATTACTATACAAGCAGTGGGAGGCAAACTCACTGCTAAATGTCTCGACAAGTCAGACTGCGAGCGTATCAAGAAACTCCTTATGGAGTACAACAAAACGTCCAAAACCAAGCACAATATCTTTTCTTAAAAATAGATCAGGGGAGCGAAAACTCCCCTGATTTGATTGTTATATATTACTGTCCGATAAAATTTGGCGCTGCACAATGTGATGTCAAAAACTATGTAGAGGTCAAAAGTTTTACCGAATAGTAGTGATAGAGCATATCTCAATCTTATGTATTACCTTTGCAACATCTATAAAGGTCAACCTCTTTAGCATTGGAGTAAACCTTTTCAGTAAACAAGTCAAAAGTTTGCTATTTGTAAGATTCCAACTCAGTCATCGAGTCAACCTTTTTCAGGTTTAGTCAAACGGTAAGACGAATGAGCGTTCCTGTTCATTCGTCGTTCATTTCCTGTTCATTTCCCGTTCAAATGCTGTTCAAAAGGTCCCTTCATGGCAGTATTCATCGGGTACGAGGGCGCTTCGAATGTTAAGGAATACGTTTGTTATTGATAAAACACCGGCTATCTGACAATGATTTGAGTTTTATCGGATAGTAATAAAATCAAACATACAAAATCCAACACCAATTTAGACCAGCAAGATACAAATTACTGCCAGACACACCTGTTGCTCATTTGATTGCGATGTACTGCACTCTTGTATCCCGCATCGAAACGAAAAGGACTAAAAAGGACTTCTTGTATATCGTCAATGTGCCATACTTTTGCCGCGTCAAAACAAAAGGAGAATGCCCAAAATCCATAAAAGAGTAGGCACAACTAACAACCAAAACTATTATGAAAAAACTTCTATTACTATTCGCATGTGTAGCATTACTATGCGCGTGCGGAGGTTCTTCTTCCCAATCGGAAGAGAAGTCCAAACCTGCCGAGGAATCAAAAACCCTTCCGGCATCAAGTCTGATTCTGAAAGGCAAACATGCCAAGTTGTTCAAGCTCTCAGGCAGAGACTACAAGGTCAGTCTGGTGAAAGCGGCTGACGATTGGCAGGTGCGTGTCAAAATGACTATTGCCACCAATACGCCGTTCAACCAAATCAAGGACAGCCAGAAATTCGAGCGTGAACTGGAAGGTCCTTATGGCAAGCTTCTGAATGGCAGTGATGTCGAATTGGAATCATTGGACATGGATGGTAATGATTGGGAAACGCTGATTCAGGAAGACGAAGAATCAGAAATAACTGTTAGCGGAAAGACTTGGTCATATAAACACATGTCTTACGAAGCAGCCAAAGAGATATTCGATAGTACTGTAGCTGTAGAGATTTCCGGTTTGGAACTGGAACAGGCGAAAACTCCTTCTGCCACTCAGTCCATATTGGGTGAAGACGAAGACTTGCAGGATCTGAAAGACGCTACCGAGTCTGCTACCAAACTGCTTGAAGCGGAGAAAGAGCTTATGAAGGCTTTGTTCTAATTAACAATCAATATTTATTAACCTCAAATTATTAAAGTTATGTTACAAATTCTTTGGTGGGTATTAGTTGCCCTGTGTTTATGTTTCGGTTTTCTGGGATGTTTTATCAACAAGGTTCCCGGACCGGTTGCAGTTGTCATTGCAACACTTCTTGCTATTCTTTGTCTGGACATCCCTATTTCGTGGGGGACGTTTGCTATCATCACCGCATTGGCGATTGCCAGCATGATTGTTTCCAAACTGCTTGTCAAGATGGTAAAGAAGTTGCAGGAGTATTCCAAGCGTGCCACGTGGGGAACGACCATCGGCTCCATCATCGGTTTATTGTTGGTTTGGGGCTCCTCTTCCTCTGACTCCACTGCGCTATTTGTCACGATGCTCATTGTAGGCTTTATTGTTCTGCCTTTCACATTGGCGTTCCTGTTGGAGCTGACCAACAAGCAGGGAGCACCTATGGCTCTCAAGTGTGCCGCGTCTGCCACATGCGCGTATTTGTCTGATACGCTCCTGAAGTTAGCGGTATTCGTTTATGCTGTTTATGTAATCTTTCAAATAGGATAAGAAGATTATGAAGCTCAAACATTTTGCTCTTGTGGCAGTTGTGGCTCTGCTTACTGCCTGCACCAATCAGGAATCGCTTCTCAAGGACTATGAGAAAGCTTGTCAGAAAGGCGACGCAGTCAAAGCGGAAAAAGTACTTGAAACGATGGAAAAGAAGTACCCCAATGATGATGACTGGACTGAAGAACAGCAGGAACGTATTGTCAAAGCGTCCGCCGTTCTCTCGGAAAAGGCGCTTGGCGGATTGGGAGACCTCTTTGATGCCATTGACGGACTATAAGTCTTGACTTTTATCGGAAAAATCGGGCAGGCAGGTGACTGCTTGTCCGATTTTTTAGTAGAATTATGCATACTTCAGAAAAAAACGTTACTTTTGCACGCCATTATGAACAAACATGCACCCGAAATATCAACCCTGCGGATGGATATTGAGTACGAAGTGAAGCGCAAGATTCGCACGCCGTATGACTTTGAGTTCCTTGCCGGTGTCATTTGGGAACGTCTTCACGAGAATATCTCTCCCACCACGCTCAAGCGTCTCTGGGGCTATATTGACGGAGCAGACACGGCTCGACGCACCACTCTCTGCCTTCTCTCGCAGTTCCTTGGCTTCCCCGATTGGGACGCATACATCGCCTCGCTTGCAGCGCGTACTGACACCGAGAGTGCCGCTTTTGAGGGGGAAGGCATCCATATTGACGACCTCCGCAAGGGCGACCGGATAGAGGTCACGTGGCTGCCCAACCGCCGTGGCGTCTTCCGGTATGAAGGCGAGGCACATTTCGTCATCGAAGAGGCGGAAAACACCAAACTCCATATCGGCGACACGTTCGACACTGCGTGTTTCCTTATCGGCAAACCGATGTACCTTGATAATCTGGTTCGCGCGTCCGACCCTCCGACAGCCTATGTCGCCGGCTCGCGAAACGGGCTGAACAGCGTAAGAGTAATTAACTGATACTGAACTTATGACGGACTCCTCATCTTCCTCATCATCCGGTTTTATTGTGCCTGAAGGTTATTCGTCCCAATGGCGGGATGTCGCGTTGGTGCAGCGTCGTTCGCACACGCAGGTCTATACCGCTTCGCGTTATGGCAGGCGTTTCTTGCTCAAGGCACTGACACCCGAAGCGGCGGCACTTACCGACTACCGCTTGCAGCAGGAGCATGAGTTCCAACTCGGAGTAAGGCTCGTACATCCCAATATAGCAGCCACTTACTCACTGGAGGAAATCGGCGGGGTAGGGCGGTGCATTGTTCAGGAGTGGATTGATGGTATGACCCTCAAAGAGTGGCGGCAGACCAAGCCTTCCAAAGCCGCTCGCGAACGGGTCTTCTTCCAGCTCTTGGATGCGCTCGAGTACATCCACAGCCTTCAGCTTGTCCACCACGACCTCAAGGCGGATAATATCCTCATCACCCGCAACGGCTTCAATGTCAAGCTTATCGACTTCGGACTTTCTGCCACGGACGATACGCTCTCTCCCGTATCCAATGATCCTCGTAAAGACATTGAGGCGTTGCACAAACTCTTTCCCGACATCTGTCCCAAGGGGCGTTTTGCCAATATCTCAGCCTTGCGCAAGACCCTTAACCGCCGTTCGCGTCTGCTTCGTATCCTGCCGCTTTTCGTGTCTGCCATCCTGCTGGTGGTGGCGATTACGCTCTTTTATGTCTCGTGGCACGAACGGCAGCTTGAGCAGCAGCGTTTTGAAGCAATGAACACACAGATAGACGCTTATATCGGGCAGAAACGTATGCAGCTGCTTGAGATTCTTAATCGCCGCGACTCGTACGACAGGACGAATCCTGCGGATATGGCTGCCTATAGTGCTGCTTGTGAAGAGTACGGGCGTGTTTCGCAGCAGTGTTCGGCGCAGCGTGATTCGCTCACGGCGTTGTATGACGAGTCCGACCCTTTGCGTGAGCAGTTCTGGCAGATATGGTTGCATCGCGAAGTGGATTTGAACAACGAGTTCGCCAAAGCTCTAACCGCCAAATTGCACTAATCATACTGTGCTTATCGGCTACCCTTGCGCTACCCTTGCGCTACCTTTGCATACTATAGGGATACTATAAGGATACTATAGGGATACTATAGGGATACTATAGGGATACTATCGGAATACCCGACTCTTTGTTACGTGCACCGTGCGTCAGCGCGGTGTTCCACTAAGCCGCAAAAAATAACGGGAATCGCATTAGAATATGGCACCGGCCATTATAATGAACAGAACAATAATGCCTAAAACAACCACTATTTCTACAATCTGCTCATTCCGACGCAACATAAATTTCCGGTAAAATTACCAAACCTTTGTGCGTTTGGGAAAAATGCCGTACCTTTGACGGCGTTTTTTGAACTAATAGTGCTATACGTTTGAACTAATAGTGCTGTACATTTGAAATAATCGTACAATAACAATACTTATAAAGCAATGACTAAGAATTTTGTAGAAGAACTTCGTTGGCGCGGGATGCTGCAAGACATTATGCCCGGCACGGAAGAGCAACTGATGAAAGAATCCACCACGGCATACGTAGGCATAGATCCGACGGCAGATAGTCTCCATATAGGGCACTTGTGCAGCATTATGATGTTGCGTCACCTGCAACGCTGCGGCCATAAACCGATAGCACTTATCGGAGGTGCCACAGGTATGATTGGTGACCCGTCCGGCAAGTCCGCCGAACGTAACTTGCTTACCGAAGAGACTTTGCGCCATAACGTTGCCGCCATACGCAAGCAGTTGGAACATTTCCTTGACTTCAATTCGGACGCACCCAACGCAGCCGAATTGGTCAACAACTACGACTGGATGAAAGACTATACGTTCCTTGACTTTGCGCGCAATGTAGGCAAACTTATCACGGTCAATTACATGATGGCGAAAGATTCCGTCAAGAAACGCTTCAACGGCGAGTACTCGCAAGGTATGTCCTTTACCGAGTTCACCTACCAGTTGCTGCAAGGATACGACTTCGTCTATCTGAACGAGCACAAGAACTGCAAACTCCAGATGGGCGGTTCTGACCAATGGGGTAACATCACCACGGGAACTGAACTCATCAAGAAAATGACAGGCAACGATGCTTACGCCCTTACGTGCCCGCTCATCACCAAGTCGGACGGCGTGAAGTTCGGCAAGACTGAAAGCGGCAATGTCTGGCTCGACCGTAACTACACCAGCCCCTACCGCTTCTACCAGTTCTGGCTCAATGTGGCAGACGAGGACGCCAAACGCTATATCAAGATATTCACATCGTTGGAGAAAGAAGAGATAGACGCACTGATAGCCGAACATGACGCCGCTCCCCATCTGCGCACGCTGCAAAAACGCCTCGCCAAAGAGGTTACCTGCATGGTACACAGCGAAGCCGACTACGAAGCGGCTGTCAATGCCACCAATATCCTGTTCGGGAATGCCACCAAAGAAGCCCTTGAGAGCCTTGACGAAGAAACGTTCCTGCAAGTCTTTGAAGGAGTAGAGCAATACGAAGTGAGCCGCGAAGAAATGGAACAAGGCATCGCTCCGCTTGACCTGCTTGCCGAAAAAACACATATCTTCCCCTCCAAAGGCGAAGCACGCAAGATGATTCAGGCCAACGGCTTGAGTATGAACAAGCAGAAACTGACCGACCCGCAAACACCCATTACCATGCAGGCTCTCATCAACAACCGTTATATCCTCTTCCAGAAAGGAAAGAAGAGTTACTATCTCGTCATCTGCAAGTAAACATCGCGGTAAGCAGGGTGACACAAATCCGGATAAACAATGAATGTGTTCGATAAACTCAGGCAGTATCTGTTCCTCCGCCAACTGCACAAACAGGCAGCACGGGATGTACGCTTCCCCAAGTGGGATAAAGTGCGGACCATTCTGCTCATCTACGACAGCGACCTGATGGAGAAAAACGCCGACATACGCGAGATTATGCGCCGTATGATGCTGGACGACAAACAAGTGTCGCTCTTGGGATATGTGGAACGCAAAGATGTGCAGTCGCCTATTCTGCCGCAAAGTCGCATGATGGGATGGCGGGACAGAAACTGGCTCTATCAACTCTCTAAAGAGATACAGGATTACATTTCGGAGAACGAATACGACCTCATTATTGATTTGACGCAAACTCCATGTCTGCCCTTGCACTATGCCGCACTGTTCGCAAAAGCAAGATTCAAAGCAGGCAGACATATAGTGGACGGACTGCACGATTTCGACATCGAAATGCCCGGACAAGAGAGCCATACGCCGCTGTTCGACCAGATTGTCCACTACATCCAAACCATAGAAAGCAAAGATTAAAAGAGATGATGAAGACTCATAAACTGTGCGGATTAGGGACGGCGTTGGTAACTCCGTTTAATGCCAAAGGAGATGTGGATTACGAGTCGCTTGCCGTTCTGGTGGAGCGGCAGATAAAAGGCGGAGCGGACTACCTTGTCGTGTTGGGAACAACCGGCGAGGCGGTAACAATGACTGCGGATGAGCGCGTGTCTGTCGCTACTTTCATAGCCAAACAGAATGCCGGACGACTGCCATTGGTGTTAGGTGCAGGCGGTAACTGCACGGCTTCTGTAGTAGAACAACTCCGACGCAGGAAGGAATGGTTGCAGACACATTTCGCTGCCATACTGAGTGTCTGCCCGTACTATAACAAACCCTCGCAGGAAGGACTGTACCGCCATTTCAGCGCAATAGCGGAAACCAGTCCCGTGCCTCTCATACTCTATAACGTGCCCGGAAGGACAGGGGTGAACATGCTGCCCGATACAGCCATACGAATCTGCAAGGCTTCGCCGGACAATGTAGCCGGTGTCAAAGAAGCTTCGGGCGATATGGAACAGATAGGCAGACTTATTGATTTAAGCAAGGCGCAAACAGATGGCAACCTGCTGGTCATAAGCGGCGATGACGGTTTGGCTGCCGATGTGATGGCGAGAGGTGGTAGCGGACTTATTTCCGTAGCATCGAACGCTTATCCGGCTGCTTTCAGACGGATTGTGCATGAGGCGGACAAAGATTTGCAGAGTAAATATGAAGCGTTTATCAAACTGCTTTTCAAGGAAGGTAACCCGTCAGGCATAAAAACGGTGCTGCATCAGATGGGACTGATACATAACAGCCTGCGCCTGCCGTTGGTACCCAATTCGCAAGAGGTGCAAGAAGCCATACAAACATGTCTGACACAACTGCCAAACGAATGAAAGTAAGAATCATATCTCCATCTGGAGCCGTTGACGGACAGCGCGTGGAGCAGTCGGTTGCCGTACTGACAAGTTGGGGGTGGCAGGTAAGCGAAGGAACGTATGCCCGCAGTCGTTGCGGACGTTTTGCTGCCTCACAGGAGCAGCGGCTTCACGATTTGACAGAGGCTCTCTCCTCGGACGCAGATGTAGTCCTGTGTTCGCGCGGAGGATATGGCTTGCAGCAGATTATAGACAAGTTGCCTGCTTCCTTAGCCGCCCCGTCAATGCCTATGGTAGTAGGTTTTTCGGACATAACGGTTCTGCACCAATGGTGCGCCGTGAACGGCAGACAGTCCTTGCACGGAATGATGTGCCGTCAGAACAAGGATAATGCCCGTAGAAAGGATGTCCTGAAATGGAAACAAGCCGTCGAAGGGAAGGCTCTGACCTATCGTTTGCCCGCTCATCCGCTTAACCGATATGGAAAAGTGGAAGGACGTATGGCAGGCGGCAACCTGAGCGTGTTGTACGGTTTGCAGGCTACGCCGTGGAGCTTGGACGAACTCATCAGAAAGGCGGACGAACCCGTTATTCTCTTTCTCGAAGACGTGTGCGAACGGCACTATCATATCGACCGAATGATGCGCAACTTGAAGATGAGCGGTGTTCTGGAACGGATAAGCGGATTGGTAATCGGACAGATGACTGATTGTGAGGACGATGAAGGTATGGGACAAAGTATCTGTGAGACGATTGCCGATGCTGTCAGCGCGTACTCGTACCCTGTGTATTTCGGATTTCCTGCGGGACATGACGAAATGAATTTTCCTCTTCCGTTTAACAGCCATTGTAAAATGCAAATCGACGAAAACGGTCTTTATTTGCGATTTAAGGGTAGGTAGTATCTCTTATCGGGGGGTACTCTAAATCGTATCTCGAAACGAAAAAAATCAAAAAAAATGACGGTTGCTCTTGCATAGCGTCATTTTTTGTTGTATCTTTGCACGCTTTTTCGGGAGTATTAACGAGAGCAAGATAGACTAAGCAACGATACTAAATAAATAAAGATATAACAATTATGTCAGAAGACAGAATTATTCCTGTAAAGATTGATGAAGAAATGCGTTCGTCGTATATCGATTATTCGATGAGCGTGATTGTGAGCCGTGCGCTGCCGGATGTGCGCGACGGTTTCAAGCCCGTCCATAGACGTGTGCTGTTTGGAATGAATGAATTAGGTAATACGAGCGATAAGCCTACTAAGAAGAGTGCACGTATCGTCGGTGAGGTAATGGGTAAGTATCACCCGCACGGCGATTCGTCTATATATGGTACATTGGTACGTATGGCACAGCCGTGGAATATGCGCTACTGCCTGGTGGACGGACAAGGTAACTTCGGTTCGGTGGACGGCGACAGCCCCGCTGCAATGCGTTATACAGAGGCACGTTTGAGCAAATTGGCGGAAGAGATGCTTCGCGATATCGAAAAAGATACCGTCGATATGCAGCTCAACTTCGACGACACATTGCGCGAACCGGTAGTATTGCCTACACGTTTTCCGAACTTGTTAGTGAACGGCGCAACCGGTATTGCAGTCGGTATGGCGACAAATATGGCGACACACAACTTGGGCGAGGTCATTGATGGCTGCGTGGCATACGTCAAGAGGCAGATTGCTATTGATGAAGCCAAAGCCAACGGCACGGAAGTACCCGAAGAAATAACCGTAGCCGAACTCATGCAGTATGTCAAGGCTCCCGACTTCCCGACCGGAGGTACTATCTATGGCTATCAGGGTGTGCGTGATGCGTTCGAAACGGGTAGAGGAAGAATAGTCATACGCTCCAATGCCGATATAGAGACAGAGAACAACGGTCGTGAACATATAGTTATCACCGAACTGCCCTATGGCGTTGTAAAGAGCGAACTGGTAAAGAAAATAGCCGACCTCGTCAGCGAGAAGAAAATAGAGGGCATTAGCGACATCAGCGACCAGTCCAAACGCGACATACGTATAGTGGTCGAACTCAAGAAAGATGCCAACGCACAGGTCGTGCTTAACAAGTTGTATAAATTCACCGACCTGCAGTCCAGCTTCTCGGTAAACAACATAGCACTTGTCAAAGGACGCCCGATGCTCCTGAACCTGAAGAGCCTGATAAGCAACTTCATTGAGCATCGTATGGATGTTGTTACACGCCGTACACGTTGGGAGTTGCGCAAAGCCGAAGAGCGTGCGCATATATTGGAAGGTTTGATTATTGCGGTGGACAACATAGACGAAGTGGTTCGCATCATCCGCGCTTCCCGCACGCCACAAGACGCACAGACTAACCTCGAAGCACGATTCAACTTGGATAACCTCCAGTCAAAGGCTATCGTGGATATGCGCCTCAGTGCCTTGACAGGATTGCGTATAGACGAACTCAAACAGGAATATGCCGACTTGCAGGAACAGATACAGCACCTCAAAGAGTTGTTGGGCAACGAAATACTGCGCTATAAGGTCATCATAGACGAGTGCGAAGAGATAAAAGCTAAATACGCGGACGAACGTCGCACCAAAGTGGTGAAGATGGCAACCGAATTTAACCCCGAAGATATGTATGCCGATGACGATATGGTTATTACCATATCTCATCTCGGTTATATCAAGCGCACACCATTGGCGGACTTCCGTCAGCAGGGTAGGGGCGGTATAGGCTCACGCGCTTCCGCTTCACGCGATGAAGATTTTATTGAGTACGTCCATCAGGCTTCTATGCACTCCACGATGCTCTTCTTCACTGCCAACGGACGACTCTATTGGCAGAAGGTATATGACCTGCCGGAAGGCAACCGTCAGTCCAAAGGACGTGCCATACAGAATATCATCAACCTTGAGAAGGGAGATAAAGTGTGTGCTTTCATCAATGTCAAAGGTCTTAATGACCCCGATTACGTACAGAACCACTACCTCATCTTCGCTACACGCAATGGCTTGATGAAGAAGACCACGTTGGAGTCATACAGTCGTCCGCGTGCCAATGGTATCAACGCTGTCGGACTTCGTGACGGCGATGCTTTGATAGGTGTTACGCTCACTGACGGCGAAAGTCAGATGCTCATTGCCTCATACAACGGCAAGGTGGTTCGCTTCCCTGAAAATCTGGTTCGTCCTATGGGTAGAACAGCCAGCGGAGTGCGGGCTATACGTCTGGAAGAAGACGGCAAAGACTGCGCAATAGGTATGATCTGCGTGGAGAATAATAGTGACAAGACGGTGCTTGTTATCTCCGAAAACGGCTTTGGCAAGCGCACAAGATTGGATGACGAGGATGGCGAACCTGTTTACCGTATCACCAGTCGCGGTGCTAAAGGTGTGAAGACAATGAACATTACGGACAAGACAGGTCACCTTGTAGGCCTGCACGCCGTAGATGACAACGAAGACTTGATGCTCATTACCAAGTCCGGTACAGCTATCCGAATGGCAATGGACACTATCCGCGTTATGGGTAGGGCTACGCAAGGTGTCAAACTCATAGAACTGCAAAAACGCAACGATACGCTGATGTTCGGATGCATCGTTCCTAAAAATGAAGAGGACGAAGAACCGATTGGCACGGATGTTGCAGAGAATACACAAGAAGATGTACAATCCACTGAAAATAACGAATAATACATAGAAAGTTATGAAGAAGATTTTATGTATGGCAGCCATTGTGCTGATAAGCGCAAGCTGCATAGCTCAAAAGTCCAATGTACGCAAAGCTGAAAATCTGGCTTTAGCCGAGACACCTGACTTCGCCGGTGCACGTGAAGCCATTAAAGAGGCTTTGACTAACGAAGAGACCAAAGACCAGGCAAAGACGTGGTACATAGCCGGTATGATCGGCTACAAACAGAACGAAGCCGAATACATCAAACTCCAATTAGGCAAGGGCGGTACCGATTATAACGTGCGCGGCAATGCCGTATTGGAGAGTTATAACTATTGGATACAGGCTGACAAACTGGCAATGACTCCTGTCTATGACAAGAAAGGCAAAGCCAAATACGATACCGGCACACGCAGAAAAATAGCCGACAAGATGGTAGAGTACTACGAGCACCGCGAACTGGTGTACTACGCCTATAACTTGTGGGAAAAACAGGAATTCACCAAGGCGTATGAGGCTTTCGAAGCATACATTTCTATTCCTGATTTGGAGATGATGAAAGAGAAACGCTATCAAGACCGTCTTGTGCGTGACACCACCTTCCAGGACATCTGCTATAACGCTGCTTTGGCTGCATATAATGCCAAGATGTACGATGTGGCTATCGCTGATTTCCGCAAACTCATTGAGCAGAACATTAAACCCGTTCAGGCAGGACAATTCATCTACCAAAGCTATATCAATAACAGCGACTCGGTGGCTGCCAATGCTTGGTTGGACGAGTGTATCAACCGCTTCTCCGACAATTCATGGTTTATGCAAAACCGCATCAACAACCTTGTTAACAGCGGACGAATGGACGAGGCTCTGGTATATTTGGACAAGGCGATTGCAGCCGACCCTCAAACACAGTATCTCCTGCTCAAAGGCTCCATTTTAGATATGCAGCAGCGTTTCGACGAGGCAATGAAAGTCTATGAAGGGGCTCTCAAGGTGGAACCGGATAATGCGGACTTGTGGTATAACTACGGAGTAGTCTATGTGGACATAGCCAACCAGCTCAATGAAAAAGCGGCTTATATGAATGCAAAAGACTATAACGTGGCTCGCGTGGAAATAACGGAAACGTTCAAAAAGGCATTACCCTATTTCCAAAAAGCGTATGAACTGAAGCCCGATGAATACACCTACAAGCATCAACTGCGTTCCCTCTACTACCGCCTTGGTATGCAGAAAGAGTACGACGAACTGGCTGACTAATGGGGCGTATCCTCGCTATTGACTACGGACAAAAACGTACCGGATTAGCCGTCACCGACCCGCTTCGGATAGCGGCTAATCCGTTGCTGACACTCCCTACCCACCAGTTGGAAGATTGGCTGAAAGACTATTTCACCCATAATCAAGTGGATGAAGTGGTCATCGGTCATCCTACTCAACTTAATGGGCAGGAGAGCAGTAGCATGCAGTACATCAAGCCTTTTGTGCAGCGGTTTCACAAACTTTTTCCTTCTATGCCTTTGTACGAGTACGACGAGCGTTTCACTTCCACTATTGCCCATCAGGCAATGATACTGGGGGGAATGAAAAAGAAGCAGCGTCAGGACAAGGTTGTGGTTGATAAATTAGCCGCCTGTATCATACTTGAAGACTACCTCCAGACTCTCTGAAAACACTAAACTATAAACTATCTACTTTCAACTCACCTACTTCTTTCAACTTTCAACTAAAATGATTCTCCCTATCTACTTATACGGTCAGCCGGCTCTGCGTAAGCCGACATATGAGATACAGCCCGACACTGACATTGATATTAAGCAATTGATTGCCGATATGCACGAAACGCTGACCACTGCTGAAGGGTGCGGTTTGGCGGCTCCGCAGGTAGGCAAGTCCATTAGGCTCTTTGTAGTGGACGGTACGGAACTAAAAGACGACTATCCCGAATGTGCCGACTTTAAGCAGGTATTCATCAATCCCACCATTTTGGAACTGAGTGACGAAACTGTAACTTATAGCGAAGGCTGTCTCTCTCTCCCGGGCATTTCCGAAAATGTTGTTCGTCCTAAAACAATCACTATTCGCTATCAGGATGAAGATTTTAATTGGCATACCGATACCTATACCGACTTTAAGGCGCGCATTGTGCAGCACGAGTACGACCATTTGGAAGCCCATGTCTTTACCGACCGTATTTCGCCTATCCGTAAGCAGTTTGTGAGAAGCAAACTGAATAACATCGCAAAAGGTAAAACCGTATCACGTTATAAGTATAAACACTAACTATGGAAGCTTACTTAACAGCCATCGGTATTATACTCTTGGGTGCTTTACTGCAATCATCTACTTATGTACCTGTCAGTATGGTGCGCGAATGGTCGTGGGAGACGTTTTCATTCGTCAGAGGCATTGTCATCTATGCCATATTGCCCTTGTTGGCTGCCTCTAAATTAGCCTTGCCGCAGGGATACCTTTTCTACGAGATGTTCGATGAAGTGCCGGCTTTTCAGTTTGCCACAACCATTGTAGCAGGCGTTATATGGGGAGCGGCAGACCTTGCCTATGAGCGCAGTATGTTCTATTTGGGAGCAGCGAGAGGAAAAGCTGTATCAACTGCCTTTACAGGGCTGTTTGGCATCGTGTTGGCAGCATTGGTAATGCATTTTTTCTTCTATCATGCGCATCCCGAATGGGGCATATCCGTATCGGCGGTTGTCTGTATGGCTGTAGGCTTGGCAGGCTTCTGGTTGATAGGTGTGGCGGGTGACCGTAAAGACCGCGAAATCAGCTCGGAACAAGATGCTGACCGCCGTCAGTTTAACGTAAAGAACGGTATAACCTTTGCCTTGTTGGGAGGTGTAATGGGAGCTTGTCTCAATATCGCAATGGTAACGGGAGAAGGCATCTTCATGCCTGAAACAATCGTGGCATACAGGTGGTTGCCTGCGCTGTTCCTTTTCTGTTGCGGAGCATTTGCCTCCAATACAGTCATTTGTATTGTGCAGAATGTTCGCAATAATACATTTGCAGAATACTCAATGGGTGGTGTCTGGAAAATGAATTTGTTAATTTGCATTTTTACCGGTTTCGCCGAGTTTGCCGCTCTGTATGGATTCTGCGTCGGACGTACCTTTATGAAGCATACGCCGATGATGATTTTTGCCTTCTTCATCTTTTTGGTTTGTCAGACGTTGTGTTCGCATCTGTGGGAAATCATTGTGAACGAATGGCATGGAATGAGTAGAAAAACCGTTCAAATCCTTACTTATGGTGTTCTGCTCTTGTTGGTAAGTATATTTCTTCCCTTGTTGTTCGGTGTGTAAAAGTTTGGTATAGTTTTTGTAGAAACAGTGAAAAAGATTGCTTATAATCCGAAAATGAAGCGGTTGACAGTTATATTACAGTGCTTGTTCTTTCTTCTCTTGTCGTCGGCAGGATATGCACAGAACGCCACATCCTCACCTTCGTCGCGTTTTGGCTACGGCGAAATGAACGAGAATATCCCCACAGCCTTTCGGGGAATGGGCGGTGTGGCTGCAGGTTTGCGCCAACGCTCGGCTATCAATCCCTCGCAACCCGCTTCTTATACTGCTTGTGATAGTGTGACTTTTATGTTCGACCTCGCGGCAAGTGCAATGTGGACGCGTTATGCTGACCTTAACGGACACCGCAATCGACCCAACGGCAACCTCGAGTTCGTAACACTGCAATTCCCTATCTGGAAACAGCATATCGCGTTCTCTGCAGGTATAATGCCATATACGTCAGTAGGCTACGATTTTGCGTTAGGCGGAACGGCTGGCGGTTATGACTACCAAATCAATTATCAAGGCGAAGGAGGTATTACGAATGTGTATGCCGGATTGAGTTTTAACATCCTTGATTGGGTGGCACTCGGAGCGAACGCTTACTATATGTTTGGCGATGCCACCAACGCCATTAACCTCACTTTTTCCGATAACGCGGTTACGGGGTCGATGATGTACCAGAATATGCGCGTCAATTCGTTCCGCTTCCGCTATGGGGCGCAACTCTTCCATACTTTCGGCGACTTGCATAAGATTGTATTGGGAGCTGTGGTGGAGAACAAGCAAAACCTGCGGGGTGAGTTTGTGCAATACGAACTCTCGACGCTTGATTCCGTCCTGGTACAGGTCAAAGGTTTCCAAGTACCTCTTTATTATAGCGTAGGAGCCAGTTACTGCTATGACGACCGTTTGCTGGTAGCCGCCGACTATAGTAATCAGGCATGGAACGATGCCAAGTATTTCGGACTCACGGATGTACTCCGTAACCGTTCGCGTTATGCTTTCGGGGTGGAATACCGGCATAACCGTATGAGCCGCCACTATGCTGAACGTATGTATTGGCGTTTGGGAGCAACCGTGATGGACTCATACGTGCGGCAAGGTGGAAAAGCGGATTTCACTGTTTCTGCGGGTGTCGGATTTCCCTTGCGCACATCGGAAACACTGTTCAACCTCGCTTTGGAATATACGCATCGCAATGCGGCAGCTAATTTAGTGGAAGATAATCTCAAACTTACTTTCAATGTGGCTGTGGCGGAGAACTGGTTCTTCAAGCGTAAACTGTAATATGGCATAATCAAAAGGAAACGAACTTTAAATACATTATACTATGAAAATCAAATCACTTATTATCATCGCGTTGTGTGCTGCTATGCCAGCACTCGCTATTGCAAAACAACCCAAAAACAACCTCGCTGACGAGGCGGCAGGTCTTTATGCAGACGACGACCCGACCATCACCGAAGAGTGCGTCAAAAACGTGTCGGTTGTTCATACTCTTGTCAAGGCAAAACAGTTCGCAGATGCCTATGAGCCGTGGATGGCAGTCTATACCGATTGCCCCAATGCCAATAAGTCCATCTATACCGATGGAGCAAAAATTGTGGACTACTTCTACGCCGCTGCTACTGACCCCGCAGAAAAACAACGTTGGGCGCAACTCTCGGTAGATATGTGCGACAAGCGTATCCGCTTTTTTGGTAACGACCCCAAGTATCCTACCGTATATATATTGGGTGAAAAGGGATTGGCTTACTGTGAGCATTTCCCCGAAGACGAAATCAAAGCGGCTGCTTATCCGTGGTTCAAGCAATCTATAGAAGGACTGAAAAACCGTTCCAAAATTACTGTTCTTGTGGAGTATATGAAAGTAAGCTACAACCTGTACAAGTCCGACCCCAGTAAGTACGGAGAGCAGTTTATTGCCGACTATAGTTTAGTGAGCGGATACCTGCAGGAGCAAGCTGCTGACCATACCAATAAGAACGCATCGGCTGCTGCGCAACAGAAGGACTATGTGGACAATCTTTTCGCCGTGTCAGGGGCTGCCAACTGCGACCAGTTAGACAAACTCTATACCTCCTATGTGGAAGAAAACAAGGACAATATGGAGAACTTGTTTAAGGTCATTGGACTGTACAAACGCGTTAATTGCACCGAGTCAGACACCTATTTTGCTGCCGCTGAATATGCCCATAAGATGCAACCCGCTGAAGAGTCTGCCGCCGGATGTGCCAAGATGTGTATGAAGAAAGAAGATTGGAAAGGGGCTATCGCCTACTATGAAGAGGCTCTTAAATTGGTGGAAGACGACAACGATGATGATATAGACGACTATCTGTATAATATCGCTTTCATCTATTTCGACAAGTTCAAGAACTATACGGAAGCCCGCCGCTATGCGCGTATGAGTCTTGAAGCCAATCAGCAGCAAGGGCGTTGTTATATCCTTATCGGCTATTGCTATGCTTCGGCCAAACCTTATACTGATGGCAGTGCTAAAGCGGCTATCTTAAACAAAACAGTCTTCTGGGCTGCAGTCGATCAGTTCGTCAAAGCCAAACAGGTGGATCCTTCGTGCGCAGATGATGCCAACAAACTCATCAATACGTATAGTAAGTATTTCCCCACCAAAGAGGATATGTTTGACCTGCCTAATGAGTTTGGAGAAGGAACATTCATAGTAGGTGGATGGATTAACGAACGTACCAGTTGCCGTGCAGCGCACTGATTGGATACATTATATCGGTGCTGTCCTTCTTTGGGCAGCACCGATTGTTTTCTCTGCCTGCCAGCAGAGTGATGTGCGGCAGACCGAGGCAGTTGAGGACAGGCAGTCTACGCCCGTCTTGGATGTGGATAGTGTAACCACGCTTATCTCCGATTCGGGAGTAGTCCGTTACCGTATCTCTGCACCGCGCTGGCAGATTTATGACAAGGCTGAACCTTCGTATTGGGAGTTTATGCAGGGTATTTATCTGGAGGAGTTTGATGAGTTGCTGCGCATACAGGCTTCGCTTCGTGCTGACCACGCGCGTTATTGGGATAAAGAGGAGCGTTGGGAACTGACAGGCAGCGTACATGCTCTCAATGAGAAAGGTGAAGCGTTTGATACCGAACTCCTTATATGGGACCAGCACGCCGAACGGGTGTTTTCCGATTCAGCCATAACCATCACTCGCGATTCGTCCGTCATAAGGGGCATAGGCTTTGAAAGCAATCAGACGATGACAAACTATACCATACTTAATCCAACGGGATATTTTACTGTGGAAGAGTGATTATCAGCCGATAAACGAATTTGTAAACTGCCGTTTTAAGGGCTTCAGCTGCAAAGAATATCGTTAAAATGTGAAAAAAATGTATTCCGTTATTGTTATATGTTCAAAATGTTGTACTTTTGCACGCTCAAAGTTTGTTGACAGACTTTTTTGCGGGAAGTAGTTCAGTCCGGTGGAATACCTGCTTTGGGAGCAGGGGGTCGCAGGTTCGAATCCTGTCTTCCCGACCAAATAGATAAAATTTAACACCATGCAACTTAAGAAATCTCCGGGTGCCAGTCTTGAAGGCCAAAAAGTTACCTACGTTCTGGTAGGTTTGGTATTCGTATTGAGCATTTGCTACGTCGCTTTTGAGTGGACTGAAAGAGACGTGACCAAGTATGAAGTGTTGGATCAGGATTTCCAGTTTGAAGAGGAAATCGAGATTCAGCAAACTTCCCAAGAAACGCCTCCTCCACCTCCACCACCAGTAGTACAGGAAGTGGAAGTGCTCAACGTGGTTGAAGACGATGTGGAGACACAGGAAATTGAAATCAACACCGAAGACCAGAAAGACGTGGAAGTGGTTATCCAGGCTCCCGTGGAAGTGGTGGAAGAGGAAGAAGAGGAAGAAGTGGTCTTCGTCGTGGTGGAAGATATGCCTGAATTCCCGGGCGGTCAGCAGGCTCTCTTTAAATTCCTTAGCGACAACGTGAAGTATCCTATCATCGCTCAAGAGAACGGTATCCAAGGGCGTGTTATCTGCCAGTTCGTTGTCAATAAAGACGGTAACATCGTGGACGTGGAAGTCGTTCGATCAGGCGGAGACCCGTCGTTGGACAAAGAAGCTATCCGTGTTATCAAATCAATGCCGAAATGGAAACCCGGTAAGCAACGTGGCAAACCGGTACGCGTAAAGTACACTGTTCCTGTTAATTTCCGTCTCCAATAAGGTTGGATTTATCTACACAAGATATCACGTATTGTAAGGGTGTCGGTACCAAGCGTGCCGACATTCTTCGTAAAGAGTTGGGGGTACATACTGCACTCGATATGTTGCAGCAGTATCCCTATAAGTATATTGACCGCAGCCGCTTTGTCTATATCCACGAGATTGACAACGAAGACACTTTTGTCCAGATTAAAGGCGTTATTACTGAGTTCCATGCCGTTGGGGTCGGCAAGGCGCAACGGATGGTGGCAACTTTTACGGACGGTCAGCGCACTATCGAACTTGTATGGTTCAAGCAGATACAATATCTCAAGCTCCAGCTCAACACGCCTTATTTGCTGTTCGGCAAGCCCTCCGTCTTCAATCATCAGTACAACTTTGTGCACCCCGAGCTTACTCTCTGGAGCAAAGTCAAGCCCGAAATGACCGAAGGGCTTGAGCCTTACTATAATACTACCGAGCGGATGAAGAACGCGGGCCTTAACTCGCGGGGCATGCGTGCTATCATTCTCAATCTGAAGGATGCGCTTCTGCAGGGGCTGCCCGAAACACTCGGAGTGGATTTGGTCAATGCCTATCATCTGATGGGACGGTCGCAGGCCGTTTATTCGGTGCATTTCCCCAAGGATACTCCTACAATGCAGCGAGCGAGGGCGCGGCTGAAGTTTGAAGAGTTGTTTTATATCCAGCTGCAACTGCTGCGGCAGATGAAGCGGCGTGAGCAGAACACGGGCTACAAGATGCCGCTTGTGGGGCATTTCTTCCACCAGTTCTACCGCGAGTGCCTCCCCTTTGAACTGACTGATGCACAGAAACGGGTGGTGCGGGAGATACAAGGCGACTTGCGTTCGGGCAGTCAGATGAACCGGCTGCTGCAAGGTGATGTCGGCTCGGGCAAGACCTTGGTCGCACTCTTGTGTGCGTTGTTGGCGGCGGACAACGGCTATCAGACCTGTATTATGGCTCCTACGGAGATTCTTGCGCAGCAGCACATGCAGACCATCTCCGAATTGTTGAAGCCGACCGATGTACGGGTGGCTTTGCTGACAGGCTCTACCACGCGCAAGCAGCGTGAGTTGCTCCATCTGGCACTTCGTGCAGGGCAGATTCATATCCTCATCGGCACGCACGCCTTGTTGGAGGATGAGGTGCAGTTTGCCAATCTCGGGTTGTGTATCATTGACGAGCAGCACCGTTTTGGCGTGGCGCAACGCTCAAGGCTGTGGTACAAGAACGAACATGCGCCGCACATACTCGTTATGACGGCTACACCCATTCCCCGCACATTGGCGATGACTGTCTATGGCGACCTCAAAGTCAGTGTCATTGACCAGTTGCCTCCCGGACGCAAACCCGTGCAGACGCTCCACTATACATTATATAGGAAGGGGGATATCTATCGCTTTATGGAGCAGCAGATTGCCAAAGGACATCAAGTCTATGTCGTCTTTCCGCTTATCAAAGAGAACGAGAAACTTGACCTGCAAGACCTGCAGAACGGCTTTGAGGAAATATGCCAGGCGTTTCCGCAGCATAGTGTCTCTATGATTCACGGGCAGATGAAATCTGCGGAAAAGGACTTCCAGATGCAGCGTTTCCAGAGAGGGGAGACGCAGATTCTTGTTGCCACAACGGTCATTGAGGTCGGTGTCAATGTACCCAATGCCAGCGTGATGGTGATAATGAACGCCGAGCGGTTCGGACTCAGCCAGTTGCATCAGTTGCGCGGCAGGGTAGGACGCGGAGCGGAGCAGAGTTACTGCATCTTGCTCACGCGTGTGGAACTCACTAAGGACACGCGTCAGCGAATGGACATAATGGTGGCTACCAACGACGGTTTTCGTATAGCGGAAGCGGACTTGCAGTTGCGGGGACCGGGCGACCTTGAGGGAACGCAGCAGTCAGGATTGCCCTTTGACCTCAAAATAGCCTCACTCGCCACTGATGGTCAACTGCTTGAACTGGCGCGTGAAGCGGCGCAAACTGTTCTCAACGATGACCCTTTGCTCGAGAAAGAGTGTAATCGTATCTATAAGAGGCAGTTGGATGTCCTCCGTATTACCGCCGCTAACTGGAGCGACATTTCCTGATTTGTTTTCTAATAATCTACTCTCTGTCCCGTATCAGCTACGATACATACACGATACATATACGATAGATATACGATACATATACGATACATAAACGTTGGATAATCGAAATATTAAGCGACTCACACCGAGTTTTCATCGGAAGAACACAATACGAATCCTTTAACATATAAAATCTTATGGCATCAGTAGTAACATCATCTCCCATTCAGAACCTCAGCGGCAAGTTCACATGGAAGGAGAAAATCGCTTACCGCACGCGTAACGGCCGCACACATGTTTACGCCATTCTCAATCCCTACAAGGGCGAACTTGCCGAATCCCGCAAGGCGGCAATCAGTCTCTTTGCCGAGGCTTCGCGCCGGTGTACGGAGGAGATGCGGGATTCTGACCGTCTTGCTTATTGGCAGGCGGAGTACAGAAAGCATTTGAAGCGTACCAAGAACCTCTCTCCCGACTCTCGCATCAAGCGTTACAGCACTTTGCGTGGCTTTATCATCGCCTCCCTCTCCGCTACCCTCAAAGCCAATCGGTAATGTCTTGCGGCGATTCTGCGGGATACTGTCCCGCTCGCATGCCGTAGGAGTCCATTGTGCCGGATATTATCCGGCTTTGTCTATATGGAGAAGTCTGTGTTATTTTGATGTGGTTGGCGAAAAATGTAAAAATTTGTTTTGCTGTATCACTGAATAGTCATACATTTGCGCGAAAATTAGTAGTAAATGATTTTTAATGTTTTAACAGATAATAATATTTAATGAAATTCCTTTTGATAGTTATACAATGATGACCACCTCGAATAAGTTTTTATGGATACGCATTAAGTGGCAAGCAATATGTATGTTGTTCTTGCTTACAAGCGTGTCTTTGTCTGCCCAAATAGGTCTTCGTCCTCAGCATTATTATGTTGTAAGCGGTTCGGTAGGATATTCGCAGTTTATTTCTAATCAAGCGGATGTCAGCATACAAGGTCGTCCAACCGGTGCTTTGCTGTTAGGTTACGAATTACGTCACCGACGTTTATGGTTTCAGACCGGTTTGGAAGCCCGTTACTTGAGTAATTTTAGCCGTTATAATCGTAAATTTGACTTTTCTGTATATCCTGTGGAAGATACACAGGGCAAGATAATGACGATGCATTACACCATTGATGGTTACCGGGAAACAGAAAAGATTCTGGCTATGCAAGTGCCGTTACTTGTAGGCTTTATCAGCGATAAAGGTTTTTATATGGGTGGCGGTTTACGATTAGGTTGGTGTGTTTATTCGGGTGTGGATGCCATTGTGTCTTATCGTACGGAAGGTATTTATGGTCAGTATGACCAATCAATGGGTGAGATGCCCAATCATTCGTTTGGCAGGTATGATGCTTCAATTCAAGGTACATCGAAAGCTCATTTTATCGGTTCTTTTGTCTTTGAGTTAGGTGCGGATATATGGCGCAGTTCGTTATATGGTTCCGGACGAACAGGTTCGCAGGCATTGCAATTAGGTGCTTATGCAGACTTGGGGCTGAATAGTCCGTATGAGATGAAAAATCAAAAAGAGAGTCTGTTCATCGAACCCAACCCTGCCAATGCCCAAGAACTCAATGTGGAGAGTCTGTTGAGTATTCAAACCGGCAAATCTTTGTGTCTGCCTTTCCATGTGGGAGTTAAACTTACCTACTTGTTTCAAATTACTTCGGCGCGCGTTAATTGCCCAAGTTGTAGATAATATGTGTTTTTAATTCTTACTATTGATAATAATGAAACAATTCTACTATGTATTCTTACTGATAATGGTGTTTTGTGTGCTGTCTATTCGCAGTTACGCTTCTGTTATAACTCACAATATCAGTAGCTCATCTTTGAATATTCCTGGAAACTCAACCGATGATTATGTTATTACCGGTTCCACCGGATATAATTATGTTGTAGTTGGTTTCGGGTATAAGGGAACGATAACACTCAAAAATTGTACGTTTCGTTTTACCTCGGATTATGGTACTAATTCACCCATCCGAATTACAGGTAAAAATAACTTGTCTAATACAGATCCTTCACGTACCAATGTCAATATAGTGCTTGATGGCGATAACGAGATTTATGTAAATGGCGGTGGACGTGCGGGTATCCAAGTGGATCAAGGTGCGCAAGTGAATATCAGTGCCATAGAGTCATGTGATGACTCCAGCGGCACACTTACCGTGACGCAAGCCAGTGATGAGGGGGGAGCGGGAATCGGGTCGTTAAATCGATCGTACAACACAAATGAAACAACAGCAACGGCATCTCTTAATTCTTCTTACTATGGTAGTACAGTTCTAACAGCAGGAGGAAATATCGTAATATCGAGTGGTACGATTACAACTAAAGGTGGTCATGGAGCCGGACTCGGCGGTGGATTCAAAAGTTGGTATGATGGTATGATTGTTATATATGGAGGTATCGTCAATGCCTCTACCATCCGCCATGCGGCTGGAGTCGGGAGCGGTTGTCCTGACGGGAACGGAGTGGAGAATTATTATACGCCTAATTCCGCTATTATAGCGTTACCGCCTTCTAAAATAACCTCTACAGGAGCCGGGGGAACGAATAATGTACCTATCCCTTCTTTGGCATTAGCCGGAACCAAGGTTCTTGTGTATATAGGTGACCCGAATAAACCGACTATAAATGTGCAGACAATAGACAAACTTGCAAATGCGAATGTGTATGTGGACTTGAGTCAAGATCCGGATATTAACAGTGTGGTAAGCACAACAGTTAATCCCGCTTTGTTGGATATTAACCAAGTCTATTTCGGGAAGACCAACGCTTCCGGCGTATATTCCACCACCGGGCAACTGCAGAATAATACGACCTTTTTTACTGATGCTACGAGTACGGGGGCTGCAACGATGGGACATCCCTATTTGCCGACTGTAACCAAACTTCCCAATGGCGGTAATGTTCAACTTGATATGTTGCATGCGGATTTTCGTATTATCAGTTATCCATCTGTAGGAATTAATACTGGATATAGCAGTCAAGAAGCTGTCAAGAACGCCACTTGTGTCAAAATTACTTACAATGATGTAAATCCAATTACGGATTTAGTATTCGATTTGGCAAATGGTAGCACTTCCGATTTTGACAAACCTATTTTTCTTTCATCCGATAGTTCAACTGTTATATCGGCACCAACTTCTCTTAATAGCGGAGATGTGTATTATGTTTTAGTACCGCTTAAAACAGGACAAATTTCTAAGGAGTATTCGGATGTGTTGCGTATCATAGGAAATTGGAAAGGTTCATCGACTAGTTATATCCGACAGATAATCAGTCAGGTTGTCGCCAATTTGCGAACAGAGTATATTTGCGACGGAAGTTCGTATTTTTTCAACGGAGAGGAATTGACAAAAGAAGGTGTCTATACAAGCGTAAAAACCAGTACGACAGGTTGCAAAACAGAATCTGAGGTTGAAATGCTGAATTTGCTATTTAATCCGCGGTACAATCAGACCGAGAAATTAGCAATTCGAGAAAACGACTTGCCCTATACGTGGAGAGATGTCGTTATCCCCGAAGGAACGACATCAGGCGTGCTTACCTATAATCGCTTGTCCATCCATGGTTGCGATAGTATAGTACGTCTTAATTTGACGGTATGGCCTAATTATAATCTCCAAGATAAATTGGTTATCTGTGCTAATGAATTGCCATATACATGGCGTGACACTACTTTTAAGGCTGGCACTGTTTCAAAATCTATAGTTTTCCATCGTCTGTCTATTCACGGCTGTGATAGTGTGGTGACCCTGAACCTGACCGTTCATCCATCGTTTGACCTTGCATTGTTAAACTGCATATTACTGTTAATCCGATTATCCGTCAAAAGGAGTCATTATTCCTCTGCACAAAAGATTTCCCGTATAATTGGAGAGACACCACTTTTGACAAAGGAACAACCACTGGCAACTTCACCTTCAAACGTCATTCTGTCTTAGGATGTGATAGTATAGTGGAACTTTCTCTCACTGTCCGACCGAGTTACAATCTTCAGGAAAGTCTGACTATTTGTGCCAATGAACTACCCTATACGTGGCGGGATATCAACTTGAGTAAGGGAACAACGTCTGGAAAATACGTTTTTGAACGACAAACTATTCACGGATGCGATAGTGTTGTCACCCTCAATTTGACGGTTCATCCCTCGTATGCCATAAATGAGGAACTCATTATTTGTGAAAACGAGTTGCCTTTTACGTGGCGTGATACAATCTTCGGTAAAGGCACCGAAAGTCAAAATATAATTTTTACCCGCAGTTCGGTTTATGGATGTGATAGCATAACAAATTTGAGTCTGACTATTTATCCATCTAAAATTAAAACGGAAATGGTTCGTACTTGCCATCGAGAGAAATTCTATTTCCGTGACCGTCTTATAGAAGATCAGGGTATTTACGATGACTCCTTAATGACTTCTAATGGTTGTGATTCGATTATCCGCTTGGTTTATGTTATTGATCCCATTTATGCTTTCACTAAAGAGGACACGCTATACGAAGGAGGTGTCTATCATTGGCGCGACCGCGAACTGACTGCTCCCGGTGTCTATCATGACACGGCTCATACACAGGCTGGATGTGACTCTGTCTTCAAATTAACACTGGTTAGTTCCATTGGTTACCTTTTTGCTGACACCGTTGAATTGTGTAACCAAGATGAGTATCATTGGCGTGGAAAAACATATACAGAGTCGGGACTTTATAAAGACCCCTATAAATCAAGTATGGGGACAGACTCTGTTTATACGTTGCTTCTGACACTCCACAAAAACATCTTGACACATAGACAAATAATCTGCTGCCCCGGAGAGACGTTCGTGTTACGAGGTAAAGAACACAAAATATCAGAAGTCTTCTATGACACCGTCCCGTCTTTCTTTGGATGTGATAGTATTTGCGAATATGTCGTTACGCAGGCGCGCGATTTCTACAAAAAAGTGGAACTATGCCGCAAAACAGAAGGAGCATATCATTACCTCGGAAAAGACTATCCTGTTCCCGGACATTATGTCATTGAAGGTAGAACGGTGGACGGCTGTGATTCAATTTATGAACTGGATTTACGAGTTGAAAAGAATATTGTGATACAAGATACTATCACTCTATGTCACACATCGCTTCCTTTTACGTACAACGGAAAAACCTATACTGAACCGGGACTTTATCATGATCAAACAATCGAGGAGGGCTGTGGAACAACCACAACCAACCATGTAATTCGGATAGGCAATTCATATCATTTCACTACCAATGCCACTGCTTGTGCATTTGAGCCGTATATGTTCCAAGGTAAGACATATTCTTCTTCTGGAACGTACATGGTTCCCTATACATCAATATGCGGTTGTGACAGCATTTATCAACTCAACCTCACCGTTCAAACACCCGTCAATAGAACACGGCGCGATAGTATTTGTTTGGGTGAGCAATATACCTTCCACGGCAAAACATACACCGCCGCCGGAACATATACGGATAATATCTGTTACGGTGATTCCTCCGTTGTGGAAAAACTCTACCTGAGTGTAATCCAGCCTCCTCGCATAACGCATCTCAGTACAGGAACGTCTTGCTCCGATGAACAAGCATTAGTCATCGAATTTGACTACAAAGGGCATGCTCCCGATTATTGCTACGTCTATATGAATCAGGATGCGCAACGGAGCGGCTTTGCGTCATCCTATTATTTGCCTGTGGATGGCAATATGGTTACAATCCCCCAACCGGCAGCACTCAAACCACAGACCTATTCGTTCCGTCTGACACCGCAGTTCGCTTTTTGTGACACGCTTCCCGGAATGAGCGGAACTTTCTACGTCCGCTATCCGTCATCCATCATTGAGCAGAATTGGGATGATGTAGTGGCTGCACTCAACTATGAGAACAATGGCGGCTATCATTTCTCATACTACCGGTGGGAAGTCAATGGGGCACCGATTATCGGTCAGAATACACCAATCCTCTATCTTCCTAACCGGTTAAAACCGGGTGATGAGGTGGTTTGTTACTTGACAAGAACAGGCGAACAAGAAGCTATTCCAACTTGTCCTTTGTCAATTCGTACTTATTCTGATGTGCATGCATATCCAATTTATGTATCTCCTACGTTATTAAGACGGTCAGCACCGCGTACGAAAATGACCACTTCGCAAAAGGTTACTTATAAGATTGTTGATTCATTTGGAAGAGTCATAAGTAGTGATACTGTATCTAAAGGAGAATGGGAAATTTGTCTGCCTGAACAGAGTGGTTTATATATTCTTACTATTCTCCCTATTGAAGGCAAGCCTATTACATACAAGATTATGGTAATGTAGAGTTGTAAGAAAACTTCTAAATGAAGGAGACAATAATTGGTGTGACAAATAGCCGAAAAAATGTTTTGCTGATTGACTAAATCGCCGTATCTTTGCGCGAATGTTTGACGATAGCTCACAAATGATTCGCCATAGCGGCGTGGTGGTGTTCCAGCAAGACGACCTCGTTCGCGTTCGCATAGAGCAGGCAAGTGCTTGTTCGGCGTGCAGAGCCAAAGGGTTCTGCTCTTCCGCCGAAGCACAAGAGAAAATGATTGACTGTACCGCTGACGGCGAAACATACAAGCAGGGAGAGCAAGTGGAAGTCCTTGTACGAGAGCAACTTGGTATGAAAGCCGTTATGCTTGCTTATGTCCTTCCTTTCGTGGTGATGATTGTTGTTCTCTCATTCCTTACTCAATATATAGGAAGCGAAGCCGTAGCCGGTATGGTAGCATTAGGTGCCGCTGCCGGCTATTTCCTCATCTTGGGTTTCGCGTCCCGCAAACTCAAGAAAGTGTTTACTTTCAAGGTTAGAAAAACAAGCACATTATAAACTCACAATAATAAAAATCAAAACGTTTTATGGACTTAATTTTGATTGCTTTACTGGTTTTGGGCATCACGGGATTGGTAGCGGCATTGCTGCTCTATCTGATAGCCCAAAAATTCAAGGTAGAGGAAGACCCTCGCATCGACCTTGTTCAAGAGGTCTTGCCGGGTGCTAACTGCGGCGGTTGCGGCTTTGCGGGCTGCCGTGCGTTGGCTGAGGCGTGCGTAAAAGCCACTTCTTTGGATGGTCTGCTCTGCCCTGTAGGTGGTGCGCCTACGATGGAAAAGGTAGGTGCTATCTTGGGTATGGAGGCTGTAGCTGCCGAACCCAAAGTGGCTGTTGTTCGTTGCAACGGCGTATGTGAAGCGCGTCCTCGTACCAGCGAGTACGATGGTGTTCGCAGTTGCCGTATAGAGCACAGTCTCTACGTGGGCGAAACGGCTTGCCCGTTCGGCTGTTTGGGCTGTGGCGACTGTGTGGCTGCTTGCCAGTTCGGTGCACTGTCAATGGACCCGAAGACGGGACTTCCTGTGGTGGACGAAGAGAAATGTACCGCTTGCGGCAAGTGCGTTAAGGCTTGTCCGAGAAACATTATCGAACTGCGGAAGAAAGGGCCGAAGGGGCGTCGTATGGTGGTTGAGTGCGTGAACAAGGACAAGGGTGCCGTGGCACGCAAAGCCTGTCTCAA
>CADAAF010000007.1:0-26321 GCA_902785805.1 uncultured Bacteroidales bacterium
TTTTTAACATCTGGAAAATTATATTCGTACAACTCTATCGCATCAGGATCAATTTCCGAATATCCGACCACCTCATAAGGTATGCCAGATCTTTTTAAACCAAAAGATGCACCGCCGTATCCAGCAAAACCTTCAAATACTTTTATTTTTCTCATTCTAGGTTTAAATGTCTTTTTAAATGTTCCCTAATATTTTCCGCTTGTATCTTACAAAAGAGAGGAGGTAAGGCATTGCCAATCATTAGAGCAACTTTAGTTTTTGCTACATCTGTTGGGAAAAAATATGTTTCCGGAAATGTTTGCAACATAGATGCTTCACGTGCGGAGATACACCTGTTTTGTTCCGGGTGCAAAAAGCGTCCTTTGGAGGGATTTAGACAACCGCCTGTAATTGTGGTAGAATAATCATCCCAGCGCAAGCGTCCATATACATCATTAAATCCTACATTAGATGCTCTGTGACATGTTAATTGCCATTCATCTCCAAGATCACGCAAACTACCACCATTGTGTGGAATTTGTGATATCAATTGCTGTATTCGGGCAATGTGATGAGGGAGAATCTGATGCACGGAATCGTTACTTTCTTCGGGAGTTGGTAATCCCCCAATAATGTCACGCACCGTACTTTTAATTTTGGTAGGAGGCGCAACTTGAATGGGTGCTAATCTAGAACCAACCATTACAAGTCTTTTTCTGCTCTGAGGAACACCATAATCTCTTACATTAACAATTTGACAATCGATATTATACCTTTTCCTAAGATGTTGAACTGCTTTATGAAATTCTTCTGACATTGCTAGTCCGGGCACATTCTCTAGCATAATCGTGTACGGATCCAATGCATCAACAAATCTCACATATTCATTGATAAGCGAATTCCGTTCATCTTCAACAGGTCTATTCCGATTCAGCCGGCGAATAGAACTAAAGCCTTGACACGGAGGGCAACCAGCCAGCAAGTGTAGTGGCTTACTCCGTAATTTTCGCCTTACATCATCCAAATCAATGGTCCTGATGTCTTGTGTGAATACAAATGTTTCCGGATGATTTAATTTATATGTAGCAGATGCAGTTGGGTCTATCTCGAAAGCCAACTTTGTTTTGAAGTGCGCTTGTCTAAGTCCTTCGGACATTCCACCTGCTCCGGAAAACAAATCTATGGATGTGTATTTTTTCATTTATTTAGTTAATTCCTTAAAATATTCTTTAAGTTTCTTCGGAAAATCGGGACAGCCATAACCTGATATATTCTCTATGATAAATTGCATCAATGGAGACTTGAAAGGTTCGGAAATAGTTGCTATTTTGGTGTATGGCTCTATTTTATCATACGTTAATGGCTCCTTTTCTGCTTTGGAGCCAGATGGCAAAGGAAAATGTACTGAAATAATGGATTTGGGAATTATTATGAAATCTTGCAATTTTGATGATGAAACAGGGAGGGCAGGGAGTATCGTCGCAGATATACTACTACTTGTCAGGGAATGAAAAGTAACATCCTTTATTCCCATCATTTTCAATAATTCTTTTGACTGTTTTTTGCGAATTTGTTTCAGAGGAATTAATGAGAGGTATCCCCCATTTTTTTTCCAAAATTTATTCATGTGGCAATCTGATGAAACTACTAAATAATAGTCATGTTTGTTCTTTCTGATAATATCACCACGTGAAACACAATTAGACGAAATAGTGTCATATAAACGGAAAGACCATATTTTTTTCAAATTCTCAACTTTAGGTTCTTCGTTTGTTTTAATTGGAAGTTCAGCAAGAGGGAAATTATTACACAATTGATTTTTATATCGCGGAAGCACAACATTCAAAAAATCCTGATTGGTAGAAACATAGGAATTGTCTCGTGGTTCACTAATAGATAAGACAAACTCTTCTACAGAAAATGAAGAAATTTCAGCGAGAACTCTACTAATCGCCATATTGGACTTGGATATAATTTCCTGACCAAAACTTAAAGAAAAATTTTCAGTATATTTTTTCTCAATCTTTTTTAATAGTGCATTCACACTTTTTTGATTGTTTTTTACAACAATACCCAATCTGGATTTGTATCTAGCAATATCTTTATCCTTTAAAGAAGACTTAATTTCATCGGTATTGTCGTTAGCGGAAAATATAAATACTAACGCAAATGTGTTATTTAATATTCGCTTCAAAATATCAATAGAATCGTTGGCTCCGATAGCATAATTATAGTCCCAGTCATAAATAATTACATCAGGAACTCCAATTGTAGAGTGGACATGATTTTCAAAGAAAGATGGAGCGGTAAATGCAGATATAGACCATTCATCACGTTTATCCATTAATGTTTGGCACATCCTCTTTACCGAGAGATCTTCCCATTCAATACTTTTGTTTTTAAGTAAATATTGTAGCACAGATTCATTAATAACACTAGTGTCATCAAAGTATTCACTCTGGGCTACAGGAATTTTGTCATCTATAAAGCAAATTGTATGTTTCATTTGTCATCCTCCTTTTTTGATGGAACATGTGTAAAGTCGATAGTGAATTGTGCACCGGATAGATTATTTATCCGATTGTTTGAAGGTGTTTCATATATAGAACCTTTCATGGCTTGCATGTATGATTTGCATATGTACAACCCTAAACCACTTGGTGGTACCTTCATGCTGTATCCGGCTTCAAATAGATATGGGCGAATTGCAGAATCAATACCAGGACCGCTATCCCCGATAGTTATCATGCGGAAAGTTGAAGATACTTTAATTACAATCTTTTTTTCTCCATCACTTCTAACCTGAAGCCAATACAGGCTGTTGTCAATCAGATTTACAATAATCTGGCAGAGGGTTGAATATCTAGCATAAATCGTAATATCCTCATCTACTTCAATATCCGGATGTATGTCTAATTGTGCAAATTTAGATTTGAATATAGCAAGGGCATAATTGATTGCCTGAGAAACTTTAAACTCTCTCTTTTTCTCATTCCTAATGGTACGAAGCGGTCCGAGACGTTTTAATTCAGACTGGAGAGATTCTGAAGTTGAACGTAAATCTTCCAATTGGTATTGAGTAGGATTACCTGCTTCTATCAAATTGGATATACCGATATAAAAGTTAGATGCTATTTTGTTTAATTCATGTATAGAAACTGCAGCTGCCAGACCAAAACCTGCTTGTTCGGTAAGTTTCTCCTGTAAACTATCGATTAATTCTATACTTTTCTTTAGTGTTTTAATGGATGCGGATAAATTGACAAGCCCAGCCCTACGTTCGGTTACATTATTTCCAAGTTTACTTAGTATATGCCATGGGTCCGTTTCTATTTCGTAATGCTCAGAAATGCCATCAATTATTTCGGAACTTACTTTGGTAACATTATTTAAGCGCTTAGGATCTCGTGTAATGCCTTTAGTTAGGTTTGTGTACTCATCACGTTTGCTTATAAATTTAATTTCCAGTATGTTTTGTATGAGCGTCTCTACTAACTTGGAGAGGTCCCGGTATGCTTGATTTTCAATCATACCTTCACGATTCGTTTTATCTATAAGATCAAGATTTTCTGCCTGCTCCAATTCTATATTTCCAAGTAAGTTGTAATATGATATTCTGAAGCCCTGTTTGATATGTCTTTGGGACAGATTAAGCCAATCGAATTTGGTACCAGATTCTGCAGGGAAGATAATAACATTATCTCGGTATATGGAGATTCCCCCATAATCTGATAAATATTCTAGCATTTCTTTTTGCTCTGGCCCATCAAGCCAAGGTTTGGTTCTGTACCATGCATCCAAGTGAATGTAAAAAGAGCCACATGCAGGCAAGCGCAAAGATGAACTGCCATGCCAAAACTTAAGGTCGTAATTTCGCAAATCAATAATTTCATCTGCAGAATTATGCCATTCTTCAGCAGGTAGAGGTACGGATGAAGGCGGGATGAATTTCAATGTGTAGTCCCCAATTACACCATTTGCCTCTACGATTGCCTCTAAACTAAAATTAGGAATAAAGTCTTTGTAAATCTCCTTTTGCTCCAAATCCGGCATTTGTGGACATTCCAAGTATGCATGGAAACCACTAGCAACCATGTTTGGCTTGGGATTAGGAGAATTCAAACGCATGATGGACTTGTTGATGTCTTTAATTTTCTCGGCATCAAACTCGAAGTTTTCACGGCCGCCATATATAATGATTTGTGTACCACACCCTTTTATTCCGTAGTCACGACTAGGCGATTGGCGTGTTAATTCAACTCCAATTGAATTCAAATCTTTTGCCTGTCCTTCTTCTACATCGAAATCATCCCAATTGATACGCAAAACCAGTTCGTCAGGTGAATTGGCAGTTTTTGTCCGTATCATCAATTTGTGCCCAAGTCGGTTCGTGGCAAACCGGCCAACTCCTTTTTCTCCAAGGGGGATTCTTCCTCCATGTTCTTTTTTTAACTGGTCAACAATGGTTGTATATGCAGCAAGATTTCCTAACTTTTGAGCATTTTCTCTTTCTGCACGAAGTTTAATTTTAACATCAGTCTTTAATGTTGAGGCAGGACGTAACCAGCCTTTTTCAATAGTTTCCATGGTCATACCCGAGCCATCGTCCTCTATCAAAATGACTGGACCAGATAAATCAGGGAATAAGTATGTACTTTCAGCGATTGCTGGTAGTTTGGACACTTTTTCGAAACGCACCCTGCAATAACTGGCACCTGCATCAATGGAGTTTTTTACCAATTCCAGTATACCGACTTTCTCAGAACCGATTAATTGCTCTCCTAGGATATTAACCAGATGTGAGTCGGATTCGAAATTAAGCAATATATGTCCATCCAAACATACATTATTTATGAATGTGCTGGAAACCCTCCGCACTGCGTTGCTTGCATTGTAAGTGTCCGGATTGGAAATCTGCTCGATAACATTTCCTTCCTCGTCTTTGTAAGAAACGGGTTGTGAGAACGGCTTATAATTAGCAATTTCTACAAAATAATAGCCCTCATTATTCTTGTCCTTGAATGGAGCTGACTTAATCTGACCATAACCGAAGAATTCCCCTTTACCGTTCTTTATGGGTTCATAATATACAAAATCAATAGGGAGATGTTCAAACATGGATAAATACGATTTGCTCTGATTGGCAGGGAAATGATAGTATTTCCCGATGAAATCATTGTATTTATCCCCATTCCGGTATTGCGTAAGAACAAGGGAATTATTAGTTGTTTCCATATATAGTTGATTTATTATCAAAATTTCAAAATAAATTCATCTACGACCTTGTAACCTTGCGAAATAATCTTTCTATCGCTCAGCGTAGTTACTTTTTTATCCAAATCAGTAATATCTTCGGTTCCGTCCCAATTATGCAATGGCTGTTCGTCTAGTGGAGCGGTGAAGTGAACCGCCCTTGTGGATGATATAACACTACGGGCAATTCGTTGTTCCAAGTTCTAACGCACTGCATCAGCCAGCTAACTATCTTCTTGCGCCTCCGCTATAGCAGAAAAATCTATGGCTTTATAATTGTTATTATTTTGAGTTGTATTCATGTTTTAACTCTAAGATGTTATTTTTCAGAAACTCCTTCAGCGGTTCCAGATATTCTGCATTCAAATTCCAATGTAGAGAATTTTCGTAGTCACGATTAGCATCTTTGATAAGTTTCTTCTGACTTCTTGACGTGCCTAACAATGTTTCAAGATAGGCGTATATCTTCGTCTTCTTTGCCGGGATGGTTAGAGTTGGAGGCGTTTTTATAGGGATTCTTACTTTTTCGAGTTCGCCTTCGTATGTTGCCCAACAATCCATGACAGGTTGATTGACCGGATTGATAATGTTCTCCAATAAATCTTCCAAGGCTCCGGTCTCTCTGTCATTCGGAAGAAGGAAAAGTTCAAACTCTACACCAAATTCCTCTTTAATAGCAAGTAACTCCCTGCGACGAGTCTCGCAGTCATTGTCAGCATCAAAAATAACAAGGTTCTTCCCTCCTGCATCCGTATTCTGTTTCAGCGCATTGATAGCATCTTCCTTGCGGAGTTTCTGATAACCACCGGTATCTTCATCTTTGCCAGGATGTATGATACTACCAGAAGGAGCTTTCTCGTGGAACAAATGATGATAATAATTCTCAAAGAACTTCTTATCGGCTTCGCCCTCTACAATAATCATAAATTTTCCCATCACGCCATTCCTCTAAGTTCTACATTGTTTTCACATGCTCCGCTCAGCCCCTCATAGGTGTACTTGTACGCCTGATGCCCCTTTTTCAAGGTTTTGGCAATAGTATAGAGCCGCATGTCCTGCTGGTATTCAGGATGCTCTTCCAGCATTCCATTCAAACTGCAAAGGGTTTCTTTACTATGAGTGGTGATGAACACTTGCTTATTGGTGGCCGCTGACAATGCAAAAATAGCTTCCCATAACTTTTTATAGGCAGAATAATGCAAGCCGTTGTCTATTTCATCAATGAGAATCATTGTATTGCAAGGATTTGCCGACCCGGCAATAATATTCAGGTAACGCCGTAAACCATCACCAGACATGCTGACAGGCAGCATTTCTTTGATGTCGTCAAAGCCAATATATACATCGTTGTTTAAAATCTCCAGCGCATTTATCCTTGTGTCAAACTTTTGCAAATGTTCCAACAGTATGTTTTTTTGCTTGCGTTTAAAAAGTTCGGACAAGTCATTAGCCAGATTGTTTGATAGCAAATCGGCTGAAAATAACACAGCATAATTCTTTTCTATATACTCTTTGGATTCTTGGCGTGATGCTGCGTCAGACTGGTTGAAAAATAGAGAACTGCGAAAATGTTTAGTTCCATTAGCTGTGGTAATATCAAAGAGCAACTCTAATGTGTTTGGCATTCTCACCGTTTCTGTTAGAATCAGCGGTTCATCAATAGACTGCGTATAATCATCTGCAGTTTCCGTATGAAAAAGTCGCATCTGCAGATGTCTGCTGACTCCATCCATCTGTTGCGATGAAAATTCCGGAGTGTTCTTAAGATTCAAATTATTAAATTGATAACGGACATCTTGCAAATTAGCAATTCGGAAGATACGTGTTCTTGCCTTATTCAAGCTGAGAGGCAAATCCGGGTTTGACATACCTGCCAGTAAAAGAATTGCCTCCAGCACAGAACTCTTTCCTGAATTATTCTGCCCGAGAAAAACATTAACTCTCGAGAAATCATCTATTGACAAGTGCTTGATTCCCCTGAAGTTCTTGATGTCTATATTTTTAAATCCTTCCATAATGTGATATATAATGATTCCTGTTCCCTTTTTGTTTTTCAGTGTATTATTCTTTTCCGACACTGCCCTATCTACAACCGAGAGACAACCCTCCGCATCCTGATAACCGCATATTGGTGTTTTTAGCATAATTACACAATATTGCACGCAAAGATACGACTTTTAATTGGATTATACAAATTTATTTGTATTTCTATAGTTTTGTGGAAGAATTGCTGTAAACAAAAATAGATTTGAACATTTGCTCTGATGCACTTGTCTTGTGTTCCTGTTCAGTTCTCGTTCAGTTCCTGTTAAGTTCTTGTTCAGTTCTTGTCATAAAAGTGGCTTTAAGTCTTTGCACATCGATTACGCGAGTGCTTTATTTGCTCTTTGCCCGGTCAGCGGTTGGTCATTGTATTATCTATGAAAGTGACATTTACTACGACATTTACTATGACATTTACTATGACACAATCTCCCAATGACCACCTTTGTTACCATCAATACGACGGATAATGCCTTCGTTCTGAAGATTCCTTGTGTGTTTTTTGACATTTCTTTCAGACGTGTGAATAATAGTCGCAATTTCGGCAATGGTCACAATAGGATTAGTCCGCATAAGTTCCACAATTACATCCCTCGTTTTTAGTGAACTTTTTAGTGAACTTTTCTGTGTAGTCTGATTATCTTGTGCAGCAGATACTTCTGATCCGATTGGTTTGCCTGTTTGTATGGCAATAAACTTCTCACGGGGGGGGGGACACTTTTTGAGGTTGCTCTGTTACTTTTTTCTGAGGGTCTGACACTTTTCAATTGTCGTGACAGTGTTGCGACAATTTGGTCGCAAGTTGTGACACAAGTTAGCATGATTACTATTAGGCGCGCAAAGATAGTAAAACATCCTGACGTATAAAATGAATTTTCCCAATTCAGGCGAAAGGGGAAGAATAGGTGCGGGAAGGCAACTTCTATAAGCACGAGAGGTTCCGTGGACGGGGAGGGTACGGCGAGACTTCAGTGAGAGTATTGTGTGGTTTGCTTACGAACATAATAATTTTGGTATAAAGGCTGTATAAAAACATAATAATAACATAATAATAACATAATAATAACATAATAATCGCATAATAATATCATAATAAAAGTATAATATAATTATAATAAAATCATACTGCTATATGCTGATTAGAAGCTGCAAGCAAAAAGTCTGCGATTTGAACTATAAGTTCAATATTATTTACATATATCAACGTGTTACCAGACAGGAATAGATATAAAAGCAGGATACTATCTCTGCAAACGGACGAAACTTACGGGAGAAGAAGGTTCGCTAAGGGTAGCGCAAGGGTAACGCAAGGGTAACGCAGGGGTAACGCAGGGATAACGCAAGGGTAGCGCAAGGGTAGCGCAGGGGTAACGGAAGGGTAGCGCAGGGGTAACGAAAGGGTAACGGAAGGGTAGCGCAGGGGTGGCGCAGGGGTGGCGCAGGGGTAACGGAAGGGTAGCGAAAGGGTAGCGAAAGGGTGGCGAAAGGGTGGCGGATTAGGACGGAGCGTGATAGATGGGAGACGGGAGAGCGACGGAAAGGAGAGGAAGTTACACAGAAAAGCGTGAAGGAGGGGGACCTTCACGCTAATTATTATGCGGCAGATGCCTGATACGGGCGGAGATTACTTGATTTTGACGGTTGCTGTTCCGCGAACGTCATTGGCATTGGCGGCAACCATTACGTCATAATCGCCGGAAGCTACCTCCCAACCATGGGACGCTTCGCTCCACGAAGCAAGGTCGGACTTGCGGATTTCCATTGTGAGCGTCTCTTTCTCACCCGCCTGCAAGAGGCGCGTCTTGGCAAAAGCACGCAACTCCTTCTCGGGCTTGTCCATACCTCCTTCGGGTGCATGCACATAGACCTGCACCACCTCTTTGCCCGCCGTCTTACCCGTGTTGGTTACGGTCACAGAGACGGTCAGAACATCGTTCCGGAGTTTCACATTGGGCCGGCTGTATGCAAAAGTGGTGTAACTCAAGCCGAAGCCGAAAGGATAAGCCACCTGCTTCTTATAGGTGTCGAAATAGCGGTAGCCGACATAGATACCCTCCTCGTGGTTGGTATAAGTGATACCCTTGATGGGGCGGTTACGCTGACGAAGACGCTGGTAGGAGTACATATCGTAATCCTGGGGGAAGTTGCGTGTGGACCAGTGGTCATAGACCGATACGGGCCACGTCATAGTCAGTTTGCCGCTGGGGCTGACCTTTCCAGTCAAGACATCCGCCACAGCATTTCCGCCCTCCTGTCCGGGCTGCCAAGCCATGAGAATAGCGTCCACCTTGTCACGCCACGAAACAGTCTCAATCACGGAGCCGGAGTTAATGACGACAATAACGGGTTTGTTCTGCTCGTGGAAGACATCGCTGACGCGCTGAATCATAGTCTGTTCGAGGTCGGTAAGAGTAAACTCGCCGTCAATCTGCCGGTCGATACCCTCACCTGCCTGCCGAGCAATAGTGATGATAGCCGCCGACGCCTCCTGCGCCTCGTGACGGATGCAGCGTTCGGTAATCTCTATCTCGTCGAGTTTGGGCTGCCCCTGGTCAAGGAACCACATAAGGGGGTTCTTGTCCACCATCAGTTTGACGCGCGCGTACTGCACATACTTCTGATAGATATCGGTCAGAGTGGGCGTAGTGGCTATACCTTGCGCCTTCAATCCGGAGACCATATCCACCACTTTCTCGACATTGACGCAGCCGGAGCCCACACCACCAGAGAGGAAGTCGTAACTATTGACGCCGAAGAGCGCGATAGTGTCCTTGCCGGTAGTAGCCATAGGCAGTGCGCCGTTGTTCTTAAGGAGCACCATACCCTCCGTACCCGCCTGACGAGTGATAGCGGCATGGGCAGCACGGTCGGGAGATTCGCTGAAGCGGTAGTTCTTATATCGAGGTGTCTTGACGATGAACTCAAGCATACGGCGCACACTGCGGTCGAGGTCCGCCATAGGGAGACGACCGTCCTTCACGGCAGCGAGTATGTCTTCAATCTGTACGGGATAGCCAGGCATCATCAGGTCGTTGCCCGACTTGACGGCTTCCTCCACCGGAAGGTCGGCACGCTTGCCAATCCAGTCGGTCATAACGATGCCGTTGAAACCCCAGTCGTCGCGCAAGATGTCAGTGAGCAGCAGTTTATTGCACTGGGCATAAACCCCATTGACGCGGTTGTAAGCCGACATGATGCACCACGGATGCGCCTCACGAACCATCTTCTCAAAGCCACGCAGGTAAATCTCGTGCAAGGCTCTTTCGCTGACCTGCTCGTCCACGCTGAATCGTTCGGTCTCCTGCGAATTGACAGCATAGTGCTTGGGGCACGCTCCGACTCCCTGTGACTGGATACCCTTGACGAGAGCCGTTCCGATAACGCCCGTGACATACGGGTCTTCGCTATAATACTCGAAGTTACGTCCGCACAAGGGGTTACGGTGGATATTCATACCGGGTCCGAGGATGATGTCACAACCGTACTCGAGCGTCTCGTTGCCCATCGCCTTACCTACGTTCTCCACTAATTCGGCATTCCACGTGCCCGCCAGACAACTGGCAATGGGGAAACCCGTTGCGAAGTAACGGCGGCTGTCACCCGGACGTACGGAGTCGATATGAACACCCGCAGGTCCGTCGCATGACAAAGTAGAAGGAATACCGAGACGCGGAATGGCATAAGTTACACCGGCAGCACCATAGACGAACTGCTTCTGATGACCAGCCGTTCCGGGCTCATAATCCTCGTCAGCCACGCCCACCAGAAGACGTGCTTTCTCCTCCAAGGTCATCGACTTCATCATCTCGTCAATGTTGTCCGCCATAACGGTTCCTAACGACAGGACTGCTGTCAATAAGGAAAGAATCATTCGTTTGCTCATAAGAGAAAAGGTTTATTTCGTGTCATTTTATCCAATCCAGCGCACATAGCAGAAGTCCATACGGTGCGGCAGCAGGTCGTTCTTGGGATACATACGCAGTCCGAAACGCATGGCACCGGCATAGTCAAGACGGTACTCAATGGCGAAAGTGAGACGCGAACCCTCGGCAGCAATCAGTTCCAACGGGCGTACATCATAGAGTTTGTCGTTGTTATGCTGGGAGGTACGAACGGCTACAAGGTCGATACCAAGTCCGTTGTCACGGAGGTCATGGGTATCCAATACGACCTCAATCTTGTGCGTTTCGCCGACGCTCGGCTGATGCTGGAGAGTATCACCCGACTTGACAGAGACGACCTCTATGTCGTCCCAATGGGCAGCCATATTCTCCTTCCAAGCAGCAATAGAGCGCGCCACCTTGTAGTTGTCGGCAGCCAAGAGCGCGTGACGTGAAGACAACTTATTGTAGAACTTGTCGAAATAGTCGTCCATCATACGCTTGGTAGTGAAATGAGGCGTGATCTTGGTGATGGAGTTCTTGATGACCTGAATCCAACGCGGCGAATATCCCTGCTCGTTCTTGTCATAGTACAAGGGGATAATCTCATTCTCAAGCAACTGATAGATAGTGGCAGCATCGAGTTGGTCCTGGTGCGCCTGATTCTCATAGGTACGTTTGTCGGTAAGCGCCCATCCGGCACCCTCCACGTAACCCTCTTTCCACCATCCGTCCAAGACAGAGAAGTTGAGAACACCGTTCATCTGTGCTTTCTCGCCGCTGGTACCACTGGCCTCCAAAGGACGGGTAGGCGTGTTGAGCCATATATCGACACCGCTGACCAAACGTTTGGCAAGGCGCATATCGTAGTTCTCAAGGAAAATAATCTTACCGAGGAACTCGGGCATACGGCTCACTTCGATGATACGCTTGATAAGTCCCTGTCCGGCACCGTCTGCGGGGTGCGCCTTACCTGTGAAAAGGAACTGAACGGGATAATCGGGATTATTGACCAAGCGTTTGAGACGCTCCAAGTCGTTGAAGAGCAAGTGGGCACGCTTGTAAGTGGCAAAGCGGCGACCGAAACCGATAATCAGGTTCTTGGCTTTCATCTCATTAACCGCCTTGACGATACGTGCGGGGTCACCTTGCGACTGCATCCAATCGTCGCGGAACTTCTCTTTGATGTAGTCTATCAGTTTTACCTTGAGGCTCATACGGGTGTTCCATATCACCTCATCGGGCAGGTCCTGATAGGGTTGCCACATCTTCGGGTTGGACTGGTCATACCACCAGTTTTTCGGGAAGGTCTGCTTGTAGAGCGCTTTCCAGTCGGATGCCGCCCACGTAGGCATGTGTACACCATTGGTCACATATCCGACGTGCAGTTCTTCGGGGAAATAACCTTGCCATATAGGCGCAAACATCTTGCGGCTCACCTCGCCGTGGAGTTCGCTCACGCCGTTGGCTTCCTGACAGGTATTGAGCGCAAAGACGGACATGGAGAACTTCTCGTTGTTGTCATCAGGGTTCTGACGCCCCATGCCAATTAGGTCTTTCCATTCGATACCCAACTTGGCGGCATAGTCGCCCATATACTTGTAGAAGAGTCCCTCTTCAAAGTAGTCATGCCCTGCCGGAACGGGTGTATGGCAAGTGTAAAGACCCGAGGCACGAACCACCTCCAAGGCTTCGTTGAAATTCAGATGCTCTTCCTGTACCAAGTCCACCAAGCGCTGCAAACCCATCAAGGCTGCATGCCCTTCGTTGCAATGGTAAACATCTTTCTTGATACCCAGTTTCTTGAGAGTCAGCATACCGCCTATACCGAGCAGAATCTCCTGCTTGATACGGTTCTCCCAGTCACCACCATAGAGCTGGTGGGTAATCTGACGGTCCCACTCCGAGTTGAGTTCATTGTCAGTATCCAAGAGGTACAGCGAGATACGTCCTACCGCCACTTTCCACAAGTAAGCGTGCACCGTGCGTTCGGGATAAGGCACGTCAATAACCATCGGCTGGCCGTTAGCCTCCTTGACCTGCGTAAGGGGCAGGTTGTTGAAGTTCTGCGCTTCATAGTTGGCTATCTGCTGCCCTTCGGGCGAGAGGGTTTGAGTAAAATAGCCGTAACGATAAAGGAAACCGATAGCGGTCATATTGACGTTCTGGTCGGAAGCCTCTTTGAGATAGTCGCCAGCAAGAATACCGAGACCACCGGAATAAATCTTGATTATATGGGTCAGACCATACTCCATCGAAAAATATGCAACAGACGGTTTTTTCGTATCAGGCTTCACGTCCATATAGGCGCGAAAGTCACGGTACGTACTATCCAACTGCTGCATAAACTTCTTGTCTTTCGATAGTTCCATCATTTTGTCGTAGCCCATCATATTGAGCAACATAATCGGGTTCGACTGCGCTTTATGCCATACATCAAGGTCTATATAACGGAAGATGTTCTTTGCATCGCTATTCCATACCCACCATAGATTGTACGCGATTTCCTGCAACTTTTTCAGACTCTCGGGAAGATTGGCCTGAACCGTAACGTCCTTCCACGAAGGCTGGTTCACGTTGTTTACTTTGATTTTAGTCATATTTATAGATTAAAGGATTTATATTTCAGGTGTTTGTTTGTTCTTTTTCAGTCTTTTACATTTTTTCTATAGCGTCTTTTGAGGCTGTTGGCAAGTGTTCTTCCCCTCTAAATAAAGCACGAAAAACGCGCAAAGATACGCGTAAAATTGTTTGTATGCAATTTTTGGATTACTTTTGCGCGAATTATGGCAATTACGGATACAGAAATACTACGGCGTCGCGACTTCCGCGAGGCACTCACTTTTACCATTGACCCCACCGAAGCCAAGGACTTTGACGATGCTTTGTCGTTTGAGCCATCGGATGACGGCAATTACCGCATCGGCGTGCATATAGCCGATGTGACGCATTACGTCCTGCCCGGGGATGACATTGACCGGCAGGCATACGAAAAAGCGACCAGCATTTATCTTGTGGACAGCGTTATCCCTATGCTGCCGGAAGAATTGTGCAACGACCTGTGTTCGCTGCGTCCGCACGAGGACAAACTCTGTATGTCCGTCATCTTTACGCTCACTCCGCAGGCAGAGGTTATGCGCGCCAAGGTCAGCCGCACCGTCATCCGCTCCGATTACAGGCTGACATACGAGCAGGCACAAGACATATTGGACGGCAAGACACCTACGGACAAACCGCTGCAGCAAGCCCTCGTCACGCTCAACGACCTTGCCGTTATACTGCGCCGCGAAAGAGAAAAGCAAGGCGCACTCGTTATGGAGCAGGACGAAGTACACTTCCGACTCGATGAGCAAGGCAATCCCATTGAGGTCTTTTTCTCCCCGCCGCAACCCTCCAACCACCTGATTGAAGAGTTTATGCTGCTTGCAAACCGTACCGTAGCCGAACAGATGTCGCGGACGGGTAAGACAATGGTCTATCGCGTACATGACAAACCGAATGAAGAGAAACTTGAGACACTGGCACGATTCAAGAAACGTATGGGAAACCGTCTGCCTGCATGGACGGAGCAGTTGCTCACCATCCGCGCTATGGCGAAAGCCGTCTATTCAACCCACAACATAGGTCACTACGGGCTGGCGTTTGACTATTACACCCATTTTACCTCTCCGATCCGCCGCTATCCGGATATGATGGTTCACCGAATAGTAACACGTTACCTGCTCGGTGAACGCAAGAAAATAGGCGATTACGACTTAGAGGATGCCTGCAAGCACTGCTCCGAGCAAGAGCAGGCCGCAGCACAAGCCGAAAGAGACTCTGTCAAAGAGTTGCAAGCACGGTGGATAACACAATATGTAGGCGAAGAGTTTGACGGCTATATCTCCGGCGTGACCGACTTCGGATTATTTGTCACCCTCAACGGCTCGCGGTGCGACGGACTGATACCCATTCAGACCCTCTGCCCGGGTATGTTCTTCAACTATGATGAGAAGAACTGCTGTCTGCAAGCCTTTACACACAAAGTAAAGAGAAGAGGCAGAACCAAGCAATCCGCCGAACGCGTCTTCACATTAGGCGATCCGATACGTGTTCGCTGCGTCAGAGCCGATATTCAGCTCCGGCAAATAGATTTCCGATTAGTAGAAAACAACGAATAATTCCGCCGAAACACCGTATGCGACTACGTTTCCTATATATATTCTGCCTTTTGCTGCTGACGGTATCCCTCTGTGCCGAACGGGTAACTCTCCGCTCCGGCAAGCAGTTTACGGGAACTGTTCTGTCGCAATCGAATGGTGTGCTCCTGTTCCAGACCAAGTCCGGGCAACGATTCCAATTCCCTATGGACGATATACAGAGTATCGAGACAGACGTAGCGGAAGAAGCGAAAGACGCTGACACAAAGGCAGAAAACGCCTTGCGCCCCGTTGCTTTCCGTCTTGCCGTGAGTGGCGGACTCGCTGCAGTTAGCGGAGAGAATTGCGGCGGAATGACCACTGCGGAACTGCAAATAGGAACCCGGCAGATAGCTGGAAAGAACATCTTTTTAGGCGGCAGCGTAGGATACGCCGGTGCTTTTCTCAAGCCAGTTGCCCATTTTATTCCGCTTCAAGCCGTTGTGGCTCTGCCTGTTCCGTTTACATCGTCCCGAAAAGTTTGTACCGAGGTTGGCACATCGTTCGGCTATGCCTTTGCCACCAAAGGTCAGAAAGGCGGGATAACGGGTTCGCTATCAGCAGGCGCACGCTTCGCAATATCGGAGCAAAGTGCTGTTTTTGTGGGAGGAGTTGCACAATTCATCCAAACGGAACGAGACAGAACAACCTCTATCGGAACGGAAACATATACCCATTCCGCAGGCACTACAATATGGCTTATCGGAGCCAAGATAGCACTACAATTCTAAAAACGGACACAACGATATGGAACAACCTAACTTTGCTAACACAAACGATTTGTTACTCATCATTTTTGCAGGCATTCTTCCTGCCATTCTGCTTGTATTATATATCTACTGGAAAGACAAATACCAGCGCGAGCCTTTCATACAGATTGTTCGCGGTTTTGCCTATGGAGTTGTGTCTTGTATCATAGCCCTATTGTTAGAAATCGCTATAAATTGGATTATCGGCGTGATGCCTGAAGGTTGGCGCGGCGCATTGCTGGAAGCGTTTGTGGGGGCTGCCATTCCCGAAGAAGCAGCCAAACTGCTTATGCTTTGGTTGTTACTCCGATTCAACCCTGATTTCGACGAACGATTTGACGGGATAGTGTATGCCGTATGCGTCGGTATGGGGTTTGCTGCCGCCGAAAACGTTGCATACCTCATCGTCCACCAAGTATGGGTACCGGTTGCCATTACACGAGCCATCTTTGCTGTACCCGGGCATTTCCTGTTTGCCGTTGCGATGGGATATTTCTACGCCAAACTCTATTTCGATGATGCCGATTTGAAAACAGCTCTTGCCGTCTATATTGTTCCTGTCCTGCTTCACGGGACCTACGATGCACTCCTGATGACGGCTAACGCAGAACCGGGTTGGTCAACGGCTGTCGTTCTGCTGTTCTATATATTCTTCTTCCAAATGTTCAAATACGGCAGAAAACGCATACGACAACAACTTGCCAACGACCGGAAAGACCCCGCCCAACGGGCATTTTACGCTAAAGAAGATTAGAGGAATGAAGCGGTGGTGCATCATAGTGAGTGTGCTTGTGCTATCAGCATCCTGCGCCAAGCCTCCCGTACCCAAAGAGTACGGCTATTTCCGCATCGACCTGCCCGAACATTCCTACACATACTATCAGGGCAACCAAGACGGCGTACCTGCCCTACCCTATACCTTTCTGCTCTCCGACTATGCCCAAGTTCGGACACACGAAGGCGGACGCTACTGGATAGATATTCTCTATCCGCAGTGGAACGTCAATGTGCATTGCAGTTACCGCGCCATACAAGGCAACCTCAAAGAATTGTCCGATGATGCTATGGAATTCGTTTACAAGCATACCATCAAAGCTTCTGCCATACCCGAACGCGCTTATTCCAATCCCGAGGCAGACGTTTACGGACTGACCTTTGACTTCGCAGGGAACACTGCCACTACGATGCAGTTTGTCCTGACCGATTCGGTCCAACACTTTTTCAGAGGTGCCGTCTATTTCAGCAACGTCCCCAATGAAGACAGTATAGCTCCCGTAGCCGCCTTCGTCAGAGAAGATATGGTTAACCTTATTGAATCATTCCGATGGAGGAGATAATCCGCCCGCGCTGATGAATATTGAACAATACATATTGCAACACAAGAGATTATTCGCAGTTCTAATAGATCCGGAAAAAACGGCTACGGACGATAGTCTCAAATTGCGTACTGAAGCTGCGGATTTGGTTTTTATAGGAGGCAGTACGGCTAACAGGTCAATGACCGAACATCTTGTTCAACGGCTCAAAGACATAACCGACAAACCTTTGGTTCTATTTCCGGGCAATCCTTCGCAACTCTCCTCCCGCGCGGATGCTCTGCTTTTCCTTTCTCTGCTTACTACTCGTAACGCGGAGCACCTCATCGGGCAGCAGATAGCCGCAGCAAAGAGCATACAAGCGGCACATATAGAGACCATTCCGATGGGTTATATCCTTATAGACGGGGGCAGAGTGAGTAGTGTGGAACGCGTTTCCGGATCATCGCCTCTGCCTCAAACCGACTTGGAGACCATCGTCAGTACGGCTATAGCAGGCTGCCTGTTGGGCAAACGCCTGATATATCTCGAAGCCGGTAGCGGCGCTGCTGTACCTGTGCGTCAAGAGGTAATACAAGCCGTGCGTAGTGCTATCAACGTGCCTCTTATTGTAGGCGGCGGCATTTGTACTCCTGAACAGATGAATCAGGCATACATAGCAGGAGCTGATATAGTAGTGATTGGCAATCACCTTGAGAAACATCCCGAACAAGCCCGACTATTCTAAACTAAAGTATGACCGACGACGAGAAATATATGCATTTGGCTCTTGCGCAAGCCGACCTTGCCTACGAAGCTGACGAGGTACCTGTGGGGTGCGTGATAGTGAGTCAAGGTCAAGTGATAGGCAGAGGTCATAACCTGACAGAGACCCTGCAAGACGTTACTGCCCACGCCGAGATGCAAGCCATTACCGCTGCGGCACAGACATTAGGCGGCAAGTACTTGACACAATGCACACTCTATGTGACGGTTGAGCCGTGTACAATGTGCGCAGGAGCCATCGGGTGGGCACAGATAACACGTCTTGTTTACGGCACAGACGACCCCAAACGAGGTTATCGCACATTCGCCCCCAAAGCATTGCACCCCAAATGCGAAGTAACAAGCGGCATCCTGCAAGACGAGTGTCGGCAACGTATGCAAACTTTCTTTGAACAACACCGATAACCACTATGCTTTTCTCCTCACATAACATACCTACTTCCCATTCCTCCGTTCCGTCCACAACGCTCAAAGTGCTTGTGTTCGTAGCAGTGGCACTGCTTAGTCTGCTGCTGCTTCCAACACCCGACAATGCTTTCCCCTATCACTACGAAGAGGGCACGAGTTGGACTTACGAGACACTGACTGCCGAATGGGACTTTCCCTTGTACAAAGACGAAGAAGCCGTTCGTCTCGAACAGCAGAACGCACTGCGCTCCTATGCTCCCTGCTTCCGATGGATCAATAATCACCGCCAAAACGTGCCTATTCTGTCCGCAAAAGATATGCGGCAAGTGGAGAAAGGCGGTTACGACCATATTACAGTAGTCAACAACCAGCACCGGACCAAAGCTATCCCCCTCTCTCACCTCTATACGCCCAAGATGGCTTACGAACAGACAGGACGGGAAATGGAAGTGAGTCTTGAGTACGATAGTCTTACCTCCGCCGAGGTGTACAAAGGCATCATAGAGTCCGTATCGCTCACGGAAGGTGCCGTACTGAAAGGAGAAATAGTGGTGGAATACGGACAACTCATCACTCCTGATATTTATCGGCGTCTCTACTCTCTGAACCGTCTCTATGAGCAACGCGGTCTCTCTCGCCGGCATATTGTCTGGTCTTACACGGGGCGCACGTTGCTTTCGCTTATTTTTGTCGGGCTTTTCGTTCTCTACATGATTGCTTTCCGCAAGCCGTTATGGGAGCAGACGCGCGTATCGCTCTTCTTCTGCCTGCTTATTGCGCTGATGGAGATGCTGTCGGCTCTTGTACTGCGGCTGACGGACGCTTCGCTAATCTACATCCTTCCTTTTGTATGGATACCTATCCTTGCGCGAATGTTCTACGACTCGCGTACTGCCTATTTCGTTCATCTGACCACTATTATGCTGGTATCGCTCTCTGTCCCTGACCCGTTTCTGTTCCTGCTTCTGCAACTGCCTACGGGTATGGTGGCAGTAGTATCGCTGAAAGACCTTACGCGCCGGTCGCAACTGGCATTCACCGCCATCTATATACTGCTTACCTATGCCTTTGTCTATACGCTCTACAACTTGATGCTGACAGGCGATGTGAGTCGTCTTGACCCGCATATCTACCTCTATTTTGTGCTGAACGGGCTATTGGTCATCACCGTCTATAGTCTGGTCTATCTCTTTGAGAAGATGTTCCGGTTAGTCAGCAGTCTGACCTTGGTGGAATTAAGTAATATCAACTCCGACTTGATGCAGACCTTTGCGGAGCAGGCTCCGGGCACGTTCCAGCACTCGCTGCAAGTGAGCAATCTTGCTTCCGAAGCCGCTAAGAGCATCAACGCCGATGCACTGCTGATGCGCACGGCAGCTCTCTACCACGACATAGGCAAATTAGCTCATCCCGGCTGGTTCATCGAAAACCAGAACGGAGGCGACAACCCCCTGCTCGCTATGAGCAACCGTGATGCAGCCAAAGCCGTCATAGCACACGTGGAAGAAGGCGACCGCTTCGCACGCGAACACCGGCTGCCAGACGTGGTACGTATGTTCATCCGCACCCACCACGGCACTTCGCTCGTCCGGTATTTCTACAACTCCGAGGTCAACCGACTCAAAGCCGAACACCTTGACACGGAGACCAATATACGTGAGGAAGATTTCCGATATGCAGGTCCCAAACCCGAAACAAAAGAAACAGCCATACTGATGATGGCGGATGCCATCGAAGCACGCTCACGCACCTTGGACACTTACACCGAACAAAGCCTCAACGATATGGTTGAGCAGACCGTTGCCTACCAGATTGAGGACGGACAATTAGCAGAAACGCCTCTCACTTTCAACGACTTGAGCCGCATCAAAGAGGTATTCAAAGAAAGACTCAAATCAATGTACCACCATCGGATTCAGTATCCTGACTTGAATAATTAACCTTAACACAACTATAGAAACAGCCGCAACCGTGACGCATTATCCGTTATATTTGGCTCCGATGGAGGACGTGACCGACCCCGCTTTTCGTTTGCAGTGCAAGCTGTTCGGTGCTGACCGTGTCTATACGGAGTTTGTCAATGCCGATGCTCTTGTGCGGGAGGTCAACTCCACCTTGCGCAAGCTGCATTTTGCACAGGAAGAGCGTCCTGTAGCTATTCAGATTTACGGGCGCGAGCCTGAGTCTATGCGGGATGCGGCGCAGATAGTGGAGCAGGCACAGCCGGACTTTATCGACCTCAATTTCGGGTGTCCTGTCAAGAAAGTGGCAGGCAAGGGTGCGGGTGCCGGACTGCTGCGTGACGTACCCAAAATGCTCGCCATCACCCGTGCTGTCGTCAATGCCGTCCATCTGCCCGTCACTGCCAAGACACGTCTCGGTTGGGACACGCAAGACCTGCAGCCGGCGCCGCACGAATGGTGGGGACAGACTGCCGGACAGCCTTTTATCCTTGACCTTGCCGAGGCACTGCAGGATTGCGGCATCAGCGAACTGACCCTCCACGGACGGACGCGCGCACAGATGTACAGCGGCGAAGCCAACTGGCAACTGATAGGTGCTGTCAAGAACAACCCGCGTATGCATATTCCTGTCATCGGCAATGGCGACATAACCACGCCCGAACGCGCCAAGGAATGTTTCGACCGGTACGGAGTGGATGCCATAATGATTGGCAGGGCCACGTTCGGCTGCCCGTGGATATTCCAAGATATACGCACTTACCTTGACTCCGGCGGTGCGTGTGCACAGGCTGCACATCCGCTCACATGGTGCATTGACCTGCTCAAGCAGCACGTGGACGCGGCAATTGCTTACATAGGCGACGAGAAGAAAGGCATACTGCACAGCCGGAGGCACTTTGCCAACTCGCCCGCACTCAAAGGGCTGTACGACTTCCGGCAGACGCGTATTGCCCTGCTGCAAGCCGAAACGCGGGACGAGGTTTTCAGCATTATGGACCGTATCGTAGAACAATGGGGACAACCAACACTTACTAACATAAACTCTAAATAACATGAAAAAAACATTATTAGCAGCCCTCGGGGCTATCGTGCTTATGACAACAGCATGCCACAAACAACCGCTCTCCACGGGAATCCGTCCGGAGAACCTCGACACTACCATTGTGCCGCAAGAAGACTTCTACCAGTTCGCCACAGGCGGATGGCAGAAAAACAATCCGTTAGGTGCCGAATATGCCCGTTTCGGCTCGTTCGACAAACTGGGTCTGCAATGTATGGAGCAGGTCAACGAACTCATCAAAGAGATAGCATCCAAAAGGCACAAACAAGGCTCTATTGAGCAGAAGATTTCCGATGTCTATCGCCTCTCGATGGACACCGCACGACGCGACATTGAAGGCATCGAACCTATCCGCCGAACGATGGACGAGATTACTGCCATCAAGGACAAAGCTGAACTGAGCCAACTGCTCGGTGAATCCATGGAGTACGGCCTCTTTGCCATGTACGTGGATGCTGACGCCATGAACTCCTCGATGAACATCCTCAACGAGTACCAGGCAGGCTTTGCGCTCGGACAGCGTGACTATTACGTGGACGAGGACGAGCACACTCTTATGATTCGCAACGAGTACAAGAAGCATATTGCGCGTATGTTCACCCTCTACGGCTTCAAGGACGGCGAACAGGCGGCAGAGACCGTTCTGCGCTTGGAAACACGCCTCGCTACCGCTGCCAAGAGCAACGTCGAACTCCGTGACCCGCAAGCCAACTACAACAAGATGTCGGTAGCTGACCTGCAGCAACTCGTGCCGCAAATTGACTGGCTCACTTTCCTGCGCGCACTCAATGCCGAAACAGACAGCCTCTCCGTCGGACAGATTGCACACCTGCAAGAAGTCGGCAAAATGATTGAAGAAGAGTCTCTTGAAGACATCAAGACCCTCTTCCGCTGGCAAGTATTGGACGGCGCAAGTGCCTACCTCTCCACCGAGATGTACAACGCCAATTTCGACTTCTACGGACGCATTCTCTCCGGTAAGGAAGAACCTTCGCCGCTGTGGAAACGTGCCGTCAATATGGTTAACGGTACACTCGGAGAGGCAGTCGGACAGATGTATGTGAAGAAACATTTCCCCGAGGAGAACAAACAGCGTATGCTGGACCTCGTGCACAACCTGCAAAAGTCGCTCGGCGAACGCATACAGGCGCTCGAATGGATGTCGGACACCACCAAGGCCAAGGCACAAGAGAAACTGGATGCTTTCTACATCAAGATCGGATACCCCGACAAGTGGCGTGACTACTCCAAACTGGACATTGACATCAACCTCGCTTACTATACGAATATCCAGCGTGCTGCCAAGTTTGAGCAGGAGTACTCGCTCAGTTTCCTCAACAAGCCCGTTGACCGCGACCGCTGGTACATGACTCCGCAAACAGTCAATGCTTACTACAACCCTGCCACCAACGAAATCTGCTTCCCGGCTGGTATTCTTCAGTATCCTTTCTTCGATATGTCGGCGGATGATGCGTTCAACTACGGTGCTATCGGTGTGGTTATCGGGCACGAGATGACGCACGGATTTGACGACCAGGGAAGCCAGTTCGACAAGGACGGCAATATGTTCAACTGGTGGACGGCGGGAGACAAGAGCCGCTTTGACGAACGCACCAAAGTGATGCGTGACTTCTTCGACAACATCGAAGTAGCACCCGGAGTGCACGGCAACGGAGGATTCACGCTCGGAGAGAACATTGCCGACCACGGCGGACTGCAGGTGGCTTTCCAGGCGCTGTGCAACAAAATGAAAGAAGAGGGCAAATGCCCCATGGAATCCGATGGCAACCAATACACGCCGGCGCAACGTTTCTTCCTCGCCTATGCCAATGTATGGGCTGCCAATATACGTCCCGAAGAGATTCTCCAGCGCACCAAGTCCGATCCTCACTCGCTCGGACGCTGGCGTGTCAACGGAGCTCTGCCACATATCAATGCTTGGTACAAGGCTTGGAACATAACGGAGGAAAGTCCTCTCTACGTAGCACCTGAAAAACGCGTAAGTATCTGGTAAATAAACACGAAGCAACTATGAAACACGTCAGAGAAATAAAAGTGGCTCTCTTAGCCATCGTATGCGGTTTCTTGCTCTACTTCGGAATGTATTTCCTGCGTGGGATGAACATCTTCTCGCCCACACGCACTTACGTAGGCGTCTTTGAACGCATCAACGGGCTGACGGAGCAGGCACCTGTCTTTGTGCGAGGCTATAACGTAGGGCAGGTCAACCGCATCGAATACGACTTCTCACGCCGCAACGCTTTCCATGTCTCTGTGGCTATCGACAAGCACATTGCCGTACCGGAAGGTGCGGAGATGGTGCTCGTGGCGGACGGCATAATGGGCGGAAAGGCCATCGAACTAATCATCCCCGTTTCGGAAGGGCAGGCAATGGCTCTCGCTTCTGACACGCTCCCCACACGGGTGGAGAAAGGACTCGTCGAGACGCTCGAAACAGGACTGCTCGCCCACTTGGACAGTGTGCTGCTGCGGGTGGATAGTGTCGTCGCTACGGTCGAACAGCAACTCGAAGGTGACCATATCAGCAACACTCTCACCCATATCGACCGCATCACCCAAGACCTTACCGTCAGTGCTGCCGATATACGCCGTCTGACTCACCAGCGGCTCCCGGGTATAGCCGATAGTGCCGCGGTTGTTATCGACAACGTCAATGCCGTCCTTACCGATGTCAAACAGGCCGACATTCCGGGTATAGCCAAGAAGGCGGACAACACCATCGCTCAGCTCCGGCAGGCGGTCAACTCCAAAGAAAGCACGCTCGGACTGCTACTCCACGACCCTGCTATCTATAACCACCTCGACTCCACTGTCGTGAGCGTCAATAAGCTCGTTACAGACCTCAAGGAGAATCCCAAACGCTACGTCCATTTCTCCCTCTTCGGAAGCAAGGACAAAGACAAGGACAAGAAGAAGTAAATCCCCTGCACGGCTCGGTCAAGTGCACGAACCGGCGTGTACATCGAACAATCCGTCCTGACTATCAAGCGAACGCAGCGCAATACGCGTTGCGTTCGCTACTTTGTCGTTGCACGACGGGTTCGTTGGATTCTGAAGCAACTCCGCACAGATACATGGCGCACACTGCCCCGCCAAGTGTTGCAAATAAGCAGTCAGACAGCATACCTAACCGAAGGATAACCGATAGATAACCGAAGGATAACCGATAGATAGTGCTATTCACACCGAAGGCTCACCGTAGTCTGAGAGGTGGAACGCAACAGCAATGCGACAACCTCTTCCCGGCCTTGCGCAAACCACAGGGCACAAAAAAAGAGTGTGTGCCGATGTGGCACACACTCTTTCGGATTATAACTGTTCGCTTACGGATTAGTCGATACGTTTGCCTTGCGCGTCCATACGTACGCCGTTGCGTTCGATGATAAGAACGCCGTTCTCAATGTATTTGCGGACATCTTGAACCTCTTCGATGGCGTCACCGGCTATTTCCACTTCTACCTCTTCGCCGTCAATTACCATAATGGCACGACGGGGAGCGGGAGAAGAAGCGGCGTCATTTATCTTACGGAAGAACGCACGGTTACCTTTCACGTTCGTGCCTAACGAAGATGCGTAGCGAAGCGAATTGCCGGTTGCTACATAGAACTCGTTCGGACCTGAGATAGTTTGTTTCCACAAACCGCTTACAAAGGTTACGCGGTCGTCGGTCGTACGGCTTACTTCTGCCGGAGTGGTCAGTGTTACACCGTGGAAGACAACGGTCGAGATGTCGTGACGGGGAACAATCAGATAAGGCTCGTTGGCTTCTACTACGTTTGTGCGGATGAACTCGAAAGATACGCTACCGCCGTCTTGAGCCAGAGTCAGGGTGTGCAGTTTATATACGGCATTGTACAGTTCGTCTTCCTGATCCAACGTGCAGTTGAAAGGTACGGACAGCGTTGCCCACTGACCGGCACTGTATGTGCGGTCTTTCAGTGTAACGGTCAGAACGCCTGTTGCTGCGGCACAGTTACTGATGAATGCAGCCTGCTCCCATGTATCGTCCATCAAGAACGGAGTGTTCTCTGCAAAGGTCGGAGTAAGGGTCATATTGGCGGCAATCTCTGATACCTGACGGCTTGCTGCCGTGTTGGCGTCATTCCATTGGTTGAAGTGATAACCCTTGGCGGGTACGGCTTTAACGATTATCGTTGTACCTTCTTCATACTGATATGCTCCGCCTGCTACGGGAACAACATCTGTCTTACCGTTGGCGGTCAATGTAACGGAACCGTTGGTGAATGCACCGATAGTCAGGTTATATTTCGGAGCCTTGGCTACTTGTTCGAATACGGCTACATAGTCTTGGTCGCCTGTTACGGCTGTTACGGCAGGTGTCCAACCTGTGAAGTTGTAAGAATACTCTTCCGTACCAATCTTGGTAGGTTCTGCGGGCTCGATAGGACTACCGTTATATACCACTTGAGCGGTGGAAAGTACGGTTGTGCCGTCATCCATCAAGAAGCGGATAGTGTATGTACGCGGAGTAGTGGAAGACGAGTACTGAGCAGTGTAAGTCGTGTTAGTAGAGATATTGCCCAAAGCAGGACTCCAACCCGTGAATTCGTAAGTCGTTACTGTGGATTCGGTCTGTGTTGAAGGTTTGGTAGGAGTAGAACCGCTATATGTAGGAGTAGTACCGGGAGTAACGTTGCTGTTGGTGTACAGCGTAGTACCGTCATAGTTCTTGAATGTAGCAGT
>CADAAF010000007.1:26349-43784 GCA_902785805.1 uncultured Bacteroidales bacterium
GAACACTGCTGTATAAGTAGCATTGCAGATTTTGAAGACACGCGGGTTGCTTGTATTACCATCGTCCCAACGAACGAATGTATAGCCGGACTTGGAAGCTGTGATGGACGTTGTTGATGCACCCCATTTGCCGGGATAAGTGGTAGAAGTTGTGCCGTCTGCCTTTACAGTCAGAGTGTAGTTAGCGGCATCGTAAACGGGAATTACCTGTTGCCCATAAACCCACCAAGCGTCATCTGTCGTCTTCGTTATGTTGGAAGCATTAGTACTCTTGCTGAATTTGGCTCTATACGCGTCTGTTCCTGATTCGCGTGTACCCGTCCAATAATATGCATACGCAGAAGAGGAAGTTGCAGAATAACTTGCGCTTCCATTGTATTTTTTATCCGCAGTGTAAAGCGTAATGGTCTTGCTGTTCGCTGTTAATACGACATTGTTGCCGGTGGTACTTGCACAAGAGAATGTACTTTTGCTGATCAGTGTGTTCCACTCTGTTCTTGTCGGTATACGCCAACCTTCACCAAGAGCGGCTGTTGCCACATCCTTATCGGCAGGCAGGTTGCTGGTAGCGGTAAATATACCTGAATATGAATTTGAACCGCTGCAATAATTGGAGGAACTCAAATCAGTATAACCATACTGGCAGAAGAATCCGCCTGTGGTTGTGCTGGTAGCACCGATAGCGCGGTCACCCCAAAGGATATTATCATTAGTACCCATATCATACGCATTCATTGTATAATTCGTGCCGCTTACAGTATAGTTCTTGGTTTGAGAAGAACCACCACCGGCTCCGCCACCGCCGGAACCAGAATTGTCCACTTCAAAGAATGCATACAAAGTTGTAGATGATGAGACAAATTTTGAATAAGGATTACTTGTACTTGCTCCATATGCAGTCCAAGATGAAGGTTTTGTGGAACTAGTGTACCAACCTACAAATTTATAACCAGACTTTGCTTCAGCCTTCCAATAATAAGTTGTGCTATTTGAATTTGAAGCAGATGTACTAGAAAAACTAGTACTTGAGGTAGATACAAAAATACTACCCATCGTTGATGAACATCCGCTTCCAAAACTAGCATAGGCATAAGAATATGCCCACATCTGCGAGGAGATGAGAGCTACGATTAATAAAGAAAACAGTTTTTTCATGATTGTTGAGTTTTAGTTAAACAATAAATGTATTTGGTTTGTTGTTTTGTTATTCTTTTCACACGTTTGCTGACACTTGTCTGCCGGCAAACGTTGCACACAAAAAGCGGCAATATCGCTTCCTATTGATATTACCGCTTTCTTCGTTATGACCTTTTCTTTATATTGCCAATCCTGTTCGCATCACATCGTCATATAAAGGCGAATGAGAACCGGCTTCTAAAATGACAGGCTCTATCATTGAGTTTACCTGACGAGCATATTTCCATAAAGGAGGAACTACCGTGAACCAATTGCCACTGATTTTCGGTACAACAACTGCAACATCTATATCACTGTCCTTGTGAGCAGTTCCTTTGCTGTATGACCCATACAGATAAATACGGGCATCAGTATAGTGCGGCAGGATAACTGCCTTATATGCCTTGACTATATCTATAACTTGCTCTTTATCCATTCTCTCATTTGTTGGGTTTGAGACATTATCTTATCACATACTTCTTTATTTAGACTGGAAGCCAATAAAGACTTATAATCAGGATACCGAGCCTCTATATTTAATGGAGTCATAGCATCAAGAAAGTCATGCTGCTCCTCCGACATCAAGTCGCTCAAACCCGATTTCTCAGCTAAACGGATCAGATTGTGAATATATGGAGGGTCGTCCGGCAAACACTTCGTATAATATGCCTTTATCGTCTTCTCCAAAGCTTGGTGACACATAAATGCCACATACAACCAACGATGTGACTTCATTAAATCTAAAGCCGTATCATAGTCGTAATCTGCTATGTCCAACCAATATTTGACTTTATCCATATATAGAGATTTTGTTTCTTTGCGGTGCAAAAGTACTGCCTTTTCACTAAACTGACAAATATTCGCTGAAAAAACAGTAATTTATAGAATGTCCAGTTACCTTTTGCGGTAATATCAATACTTCAAAGAGCATTTTTTGATAGCACTCGCTTGTGCTATCACGCAGCATTACTGCTGCGGACTTTACTGTCCCTGACCGAAGAGGTTGTAACTACGCGTGCCGCGTATAATCACTACCCTGCCGCCTTGCAATACTTTGCGTGCGGACTCAGAGGATGAGCGTATTCCCGATGTATCCGGTTCTTCCACACCGGTAGGTGTCTCCGGTTCGGAGAAGACGGTGAAGTAGTCGCCTATGCCCGCGCGTTCCTTATATATATCCTTGCACCCTTCGGGGTACTCCACTACTATATCTGCGGGAGTAACAACGCCAGCGGATGTCCACGGATTACGGGCATCTCCTTCTGCTATAGCGCACTTGGGAGGTGTCATACCGAGGAAACGGAGTTTCTGAAGCTTGTTCAGTACAATCGCACTCAAACCGAGACTGTCAAGCCCCGCAGGAAGAACCAGCGTGGAGATGAAAGACTTGGCTATCTTGGACGAACTGATGTACAGACCCTGTTCCTCTATAACGCGCATCGAGGCGGGCAAATCAAGCGTCTTGATGCCTACGCCGTACAGTCCTCTGCGACGGATAACACGCACTTTGCTCTCGGGGTCAAACGACAGCGTCTGTATCCATGAACCCTCAAAAGCGCTTTCGCCTATCTCCGTTACGGTATAGACATTCTCGCTTTCCGAACCGCTACCGCCGCCGTAGTTGGCACCGCCTACCGTAATAGTGGCAGGTATAAACACGTTCGCCTGCTCATAGACGTAGCCGGTCTTGGCGTTCTGGCAGGTAATCACTGTCGCCTCGCGGGTCGCTGGGTCGCAACTATACCACAGCTGATCTACATCACAGGTAAACGTCTGCGCAGCCATAGGCAACACAAACGACAACATAGCGAGAAGAAACAACGGTGTGCGACGCATAGTGCTACATCATTAAGGCTCCGGGATCATTGGGATCTGCGGGTTCGATAACATGGTTGGGATCACTTATAGTGGTACCATCCATAATACTTTTCAGCGCGACATGCTGAATGATGTCCGTCTGAGGTAAATAATACGTTTTTTTCATAAGCTGTTGTTTTGTTTGTTAGTATTTAGGGTTAATTCTTTTACTTATTTACAAACCTACAGATAAAAGCAACCGCCCAAAGCCCGCGAATTAATCGTCCGTTTATTAAGGAATAGTTTAAGCGGTATTGCGTACGCTTATCATTACTGAGCAAAACGCGCGTCAAAAGAGGTGTTCTAATGACATAAAGTTATAAAAAATGACTGTAATTGATTAAAAAATGCAGAATAATGCTCAAAAAATTTGTTCAATGAAAAATACCATATATCTTTGTCGCACCTGTTAGGTAGATTATTGCTCAATAAACGGACGTTTTTTTTGTAGAATTGTTATAGTCATGTATGATGACCAAGACAGCAGGAGCAAGCTGTACAATATCCATAGCAACAAGAAGGGTGGTTCCCGATACAGGAACCACCCTTCTTGTCTCTGCGGATATGTATATGAATATCAGAGTTTCGGTCCGGCAGCGACAAGGGCTTTGCCTGCGTCGTTACCTTCATACTTGGCGAAGTTCTTGATGAAACGTCCAGCGAGGTCACGTGCTTTCTCATCCCATTGGGCAGCATCGGCATACGTGTCGCGCGGGTCAAGAATCTTAGGATCTACGCCCGGGAGCGATGTGGGTACCTCGAAGTCGAAGTACGGAATCTTCTTGGTATCAGCTTTCAATATGGAGCCGTCCAGTATAGCATCAATGATGCCACGTGTGTCACGTATTGAGATACGCTTGCCGGTACCGTTCCATCCTGTATTAACAAGATAAGCCTTAGCGCCGCTCTTTTCCATCTTCTTTACAAGTTCCTCTGCGTACTTGGTCGGGTGGAGTTCAAGGAAAGCCTGTCCGAAGCAAGCTGAGAAAGTAGGAGTAGGCTCAGTTACGCCACGTTCCGTACCTGCCAATTTAGCAGTGAAGCCTGAGAGGAAATAGTACTTAGTCTGTTCGGGCGTGAGTATGCTTACAGGGGGCAGTACACCGAATGCATCAGCACTAAGGAAGATAACGTTCTTGGCAGCAGGACCTGCAGATACGGGACGTACAATCTTTTCTATATGGTATATAGGATAAGATACGCGTGTGTTCTCGGTGACGGACTTGTCAGCGAAATCAATCTTTCCGTCCTTGTCCACGGTAACGTTTTCGAGCAGTGCGTCACGACGAATGGCATTATAGATGTCGGGTTCGGACTCTTTGTCGAGATTGATGACCTTGGCATAGCATCCGCCTTCGAGATTGAATACACCTTCGTCGTCCCAACCATGCTCATCATCACCGATAAGCAGACGTTTGGGGTCGGTACTCAGCGTGGTCTTTCCCGTACCGCTCAAGCCAAAGAAGATAGCCGTGTTCTTTCCGTCCATGTCCGTGTTGGCGGAGCAGTGCATAGAAGCAATGCCTTTAAGAGGCAAGTAGTAGTTCTGCATAGAGAACATACCTTTCTTCATTTCTCCACCGTACCAAGTATTGATGATGACCTGTTCGCGTGAAGTAGTGTTAAAGGCGACACAGGTAGGCGAATTGAGACCCAGTTCCTGATAGTTCTCTACCTTAGCCTTGGAAGCATTGTAGATAACGAAGTTGGGTTCAAAAGAAGCCAATTCTTCATCCGTGGGAACAATGAACATGTTCTTGATAAAGTGCGCCTGCCAAGCGACTTCGACAATGAAACGTACCGCCAGTCTCGTTGCTTTGTTAGCACCGCAGTACGCGTCAATAACGTAGAGCTGTTTGTTGGAGAGTTCTTTGATAGCGATGTCCTTTACTTTCGCCCATACGTCTTCCGTCATGGGGTGGTTGTCGTTCTTGTACTCGGGAGTGGTCCACCAAACGCGTTCGTGGCTCTGTGCATCGTCCACGATGTATTTGTCTTTAGGTGAACGTCCTGTGAACTCACCGGTCATCACGTTCACGGCACCGAGTTCGGTCAGTTGTCCTTTCTCGTAGCCTGTAAGAGCGGGGTTCATCTCTGCCTCAAAGAGTTCTTCATAGGAAGGGTTGTATGCTTTCACCGTAGAACCGATGATACCATACTGTGTCAAATCTATTGTTTTCATGGTATAAAAATTAGTTATTCCTGATATTTTACGTTTACGTTCTAACAGAACTTTGGCAAAAGTAGTGCCAAATTGTCAATACCACAATCATTCAATGCAATAAAAATGTTTTTGCAAGTTGCAGTTAGCAGAAAAAAGGGGAAAGTATTTTTGGAGTGTTGTACAAAATGCGGTACTTTTGCGGTCACTATGATAAGTCAGAACGAAGTTATATCCATCGGTCGTATCACCCGTCTTCACGGCAAACACGGCGAGTTGCAATGCCAGTTAACGAACGACCTGCTGTACGACGCTACGGCGTCATTTGTTGTATTGTGTTTGGACGGTTTGCTTGTACCATTCCGTTTGACAGAGTGGCGTGAAAAAGGTGCAGAATGCGCTCTGCTGACCCTAAACGGAATAGAAAGCGAACAACAGGCACTGCGTTTAGTAGATGCAGAGGTGTATTTATTGCGCAGGGATTGTGCGGCAGGGGGTTCCGACGACAAAGACGACCTGCTTGCATGGCAGGACTTGACCGGTTACCGTCTGTTTGATGCCAACGGGAAGGATATGGGAACGATTATTACCGTGGATGAGACAACCGCCAATATACTGTGCCAGACCGACAAGGATGCCCTTTTTCCTCTTCACGAAGACCTTATTGTGCGCTTAGATACAGAGTCGAAAGAACTGAAGCTGAATATCGCTCAGACATAGGTGTGCCTATTGTGAGGGTTCGGTGTGGTACCGGTAATATTTCGTTTATGTATCGTGTATGTATCGTATATGTATCGTATATCTATCGTATATCTATCGTATATGTATCGTAGGTTCTACCTGACAGGTCTCATCAAAATGGCACTTTTCATACTCCCTGTATGAGCGACACAAAGCAGCAAAAAAGGAAAGTATATGGAACAAACAACAAATACAAAGTCCACGCAAAAGAAGACGGCAGCCGAGATGCACCGCATCAGCGTGGAAGATTTCCACAAAGCCGACAAGACGCCATTAGTGGTGGTGCTTGACAACGTTCGCAGCCAACATAATATAGGTGCCGTATTCCGCACCGCCGACGCCTTCCGTCTGCGCAAAGTGGTGCTGTGCGGCATATCCGCCTGCCCCCCCAACCAAGAGATACACAAGACCGCCCTCGGTGCCGAAGAGAGTGTGGACTGGGTGTATTTCGGTTCGACAGAGGAAGCCGTGCGTTCGCTTCGGGCAGAAGGTTACAGAATCTTTTCGGTGGAACAGGTTCACCACAGCATTGCCCTACCCGACCTGGAGAGGGATGATTTGGGCAACGGTCCGGTGGCAGTGGTGTTAGGACACGAGGTTTTCGGGGTGTCGCAGGCGATTGTAGATATGTCGGACGGGTGCATAGAGATACCCCAACAGGGCACCAAACACTCGCTGAACGTGTCCGTTGCAGCGGGCATAGTACTCTACAGCGTTTCGCAACTGCTATCCGAAAGAAATCAAACCAGAGAGACAACGACCCCGTAAACACAAGCACCAATAAGTGCCGATACGGGGATAGTGATAATCCACGCAGTGATGAGGTCAAGGCTGACTCCCCATCTGACCGCGCTCATTCGCTTGACAGCACCGACACCCATTATGCTACCGCTGATGACGTGAGTAGTGGAAACGGGAATACCGAGGTTCTGCGTGACGAAAAGCGTAACGGCACCGGCAGCCTGGGAGCAGAACCCCTCTACGGGAGTGATGCGCGTTATCTTATTGCCCATCGTCTTGATGATTTTCCACCCGCCCGACATAGTACCGACAGCGATAGCCGTGATACAAGCGACAGGAATCCAAACGGGTGCTCCCGTGAGGTTGTGCGCCGTAGTATCAAGGACTTCGGTGTCCGGCATCAACCAATGCGGCAAGGTGTCCAAGCCGTATTGGGCAGCATAAGCCGTGAGCGCACAAGCGATGACACCAATCTCCTTCTGGCTGTCGTTCAGTCCGTGCCCTATACTGAGACAGGCACTGGAGACGAGCTGGGCACGCTTGAACCAGATGTCCGCTTTATGCGGTTTGGCTTTGCGGCAGCACCAGTAAATGAGCACGGTAATCATATTGCCAACGATGAAGCCAATCAGCGGCGCCACAATGATGAAAAGGCAGATGACTCCGATAGTGGACCAGTGGACAGCATCCAATCCCTTGGAACAGATGGCTGCTCCCATCAGTCCTCCAATGAGCGTATGCGAGGACGAAGAAGGAATGCCCCGCCACCAAGTAATGAGACTCCAAACAATGGCCGCCGACAGACCCGCAATGATGATAGGGAGAGTAACCATTTCCGCCTCAACCACTTTCTGGACGGTGTTGGCAATGTTGAAACCCAATACGTACTCGGCAATGAAGAACGCCACGAAATTGAAGAACGCCGCCCACACAACCGCCACGAACGGCTTGAGGACCTTAGTGGAGACGACCGTGGCAATGGAGTTCGCCGAGTCGTGAAAGCCGTTAATGAAATCGAAAGCGAGGGCGAGAACGATAATGGCGATGAGGTGTCCCATACTCAAGCGTATTTAACGATGATGGTACGGAGCGTCTTTCCCACGTGGTTAGCGCGGTCGGTAGCCTCCTCCATACACTGCATAATCTCCTTAATCTTAATGAGTTCTTTGGTGTCGGATTCTGTTTCAAAGAGTTCCTTGACGAAGTTGTCATAGACATCGTCCCCCTCGTGTTCGAGGTCGTGCAGTTTGGAGCATTGCTCGAGGGCAAGGGTGGGCTGCTTGTTCATAACGCCGAGCTCACCGCAGGCAACTTCCATAGCCTTGGTACCTTCAAGGATGATCTCCGCCATGTGCATCGCCTTGTTGGGTATTACGCGCGGATGGTAGAGGATCATACGCTTGGCACTGTCGTTGATATAGTCCATCACATCGTCCAAATCGCTGCATAGCTGGTGCATATCTTCGCGGTCAAACGGGGTGACAAAAGCGTTGTTGATGTCCTCAAAGATGTCGATGATGATATTATCACATTCTGTTTCGATGGTCTTGATTTTGGTGTAAAGTTCCACCTGTTTGTCATGTTCAGTGGCAGAAACGAGTTCTGTAAAGAGGTCTGCACCCACGACGATACGGCTTGCCATCTTCTTGTACTTGGGCAATATTTTCTCCTCCTTGGGGAGGAAAGAAGAAAAGAAACTGTTAAGGGACATATATATAAGTATTGATATAAAGCGTTTGAAACGGCAAACAAAGGTAATGCATAAGCAATAAAAGCCCCAAAACAAAATGAAAAGTGTAACATATAGAATACAAAGTTGCATAAAAATGACACTTTTTGCATTTTCTTTTTCGGTAAATGCACAATAAGCCGTAACTTTGCGCACTTATTGAAACATTAAAAAAATACGATTATGTCAAAAGTTACAGTAGTGGGTGCAGGAAATGTAGGAGCAACCTGCGCAAATGTGTTGGCAGTACACGAGGTAGCCAACCAAGTATGTTTGATTGATATCAAAGAAGGTCTGGCAGAAGGCAAGGCCATGGATATTATGCAAACAGCCCAGTTGATGGGCTTCGACACCGTAGTGGAAGGTGTGACGAACGATTACAGCCGCACCGCCAATTCGGACGTAGTGATTATCACTTCAGGTATTCCCCGCAAGCCTGGAATGACACGCGAGGAACTGATAGGCGTTAATGCCGGTATCGTGAAGAGCGTAGCCACACAGATACTGACCTATTCTCCGAACGCTATTCTGATAGTTGTATCCAACCCGATGGACACGATGGCTTACCTGACCCTGCACGCATTAGGTCTGCCCCGTAACCGCGTTATCGGTATGGGTGGTGCATTGGACAGCGCACGTCTGCGTTACTTCCTGAGCCAAGCCCTCAAATGCAACGCCAACGACGTGGACGGCTTCGTAATAGGCGGTCACGGCGACACCACAATGATTCCTCTCAAGTCGTTTATGACCTACAAGGGCGTTCACGTGAGCCACTTCCTGTCCGAAGACGAGATAGACGACGTGGTGAAAAAGACAATGGTAGGCGGTGCTACACTGACCGGTCTGCTCGGAACGAGCGCATGGATGGCTCCGGGTGCAGCCGCAGCAGGCGTGGCAGAAAGCATCATCAAAGACCAAAAGAAGATGATCCCCTGCTCCGTATCTCTCGAAGGTGAATACGGAATGAAAGATATCACCATCGGCGTACCTTGCATCATCGGTAAGAACGGTTTGGAGAAAGTGCTGGAACTCCAACTCTCCCAAGCCGAGATGGAGCAACTTCGCAGCAGCGAAGCCGCCGTCAGAAAAACAACCGCCGTTCTCAAAGACCTAAACGTACTATAAATGGATTTGTTCGACAAGTGCCATTTCGAGCTTCTTGACGAAGTTCGCCGCAGAAATATCTATCCCTATTTCCACTGCCTGGAGTCCCGTCAGGCTCCAATAGTGGAAATGGAAGGGAAGAGACGAATAATGTTAGGTAGTAACAACTACCTCGGTTTGACTGAGGACGAACAGGTGATAGCCGCCGGCAAACGCGCTTTGGACAAATACGGTTCGGGCGTGAGTGGCAGCCGTTTTCTGAATGGTACGCTCGATTTGCATCTCCAATTAGAACAAGCATTGGCAGATTTCACAGGTTATGAAGCTGCAATGACTTGTTCCACAGGTTTCCAAACCAATTTAGCCATCCTTTCCACACTATGCGGGAAGGATGACTTTATTTTGAACGACAGGGAGAATCACGCTTCCATCTACGATGGGACCCGCCTCAGTTACGCTACCCAACTGCGGTATAAGCACTCCGATATGGCTGATTTGGAGCGCAAACTGCAGTCTCTTCCATTGGAAGCCGGCAAACTGATTGTGACGGACGGTGTGTTCTCTATGCGTGGCGATATATGCAAGTTGCCGGAGATATGCGAATTGGCAGACAAGTACCATGCCCGCGTTATGGTGGACGATGCACACGGTTTCGGCGTGTTAGGCAAAGGCGGCAGAGGTACGGCAGCGATGTTCGGTCTGACCGACCGCGTAGATATCACGATGCTCACATTCTCGAAGTCGCTCGCCAGCATAGGAGGCTGTATGCTTACCTCGCAACGTGTGGCTGAATATGTGCGTCATACCTGCCGTCCGTTCATATTCTCGGCAGCACTTACACCGAGTAGCACCGCTACGGCATTGGCAGCACTCAACCGTCTCAAGGAAGACCCTGAACGTCCTGAACGTCTGATGAATATCACCCACTATTTCCAGCAGTCGCTCCTTAAAGCGGGTGTATCCATAATAGAGGCTCCGACGCCCATTGTACCTATCTTCACATACGAAACACTCCGCACGCTCTATTTGGGCAAACGTATATTTGACGAAGGAGTCTTTGTCAATCCTGTGATAGCCCCCGCCTGCGTGGAAGGCGAGTGCCTGCTCCGTACAACACTGATGGCGACCCATACGGAAGATATCATTGACGAGGCAACCGCTATCATCGCCCGCGTGCTGCAAGAAAAAATAGACTTCCATTGAAACCATCCCCACGCACACTCCTTTTGACCGGCGGTTCCGGCGGTATAGGCAAAGCGACAGCCGAGCTGTTCGCTTCGCGGGGTTGGCAGGTGTATGAGTTGAGCCGTCATGGTAGCAGTTACGGGTCGGTGGTGCATATCGGATGCGATGTTACTTCGCCCGAACAAGTGCACAGTGCTGTCAGCGAGGTATTGCAACAGACCGACCATATAGATGTAGTTATCAGCAATGCCGGTATGGGTATCAGCGGTCCTGTGGAGTTTACGCCTGTGGAAGACGCCAAGAAGCAGTTCGATGTCAATTTCTTCGGTGCGCTTTATATCGTTCAAGCCGTTCTGCCTACGCTGCGCAAACAACAATACGGGCGTATTATCTTCACCAGCAGTGTGGCAGCCGTGTTGAGCGTTCCCTACCAAAGTATGTACAGTGCCAGCAAGGCAGCACTGAATGCGATGGCTCTTGCTCTGGCGAATGAGGTGCGTTCGTATCACATAGACGTGTCGTGTCTTATGCCGGGCGATGTAGCCACAGGATTCACCTCGGCGCGTGTTAAAAGTTCAGAAGGCGCAGACGTTTATCCTCATGCAGAACAAGCTGTTGCTTCCATGGAGAAAGACGAGCAAAACGGTATGAGTGCGAACAAAATGGCAAGCGCTCTTTGGCGAATCGCCACATCCCGATTCCCTGCTCCTCTGAACGTAGGCGGATGGCAGTATAAAATCTTCTGTTTCCTTGACCGCATACTTCCCAAGCGCGTTGTCAACCGCATTGAAGGAATGATGTATTCGTAATAAAAAGGATGTGTACACAATAAAAAGGATGTGTCCGCAATAAAAAAGGAATCCCTGCTTGAGAGATTCCTTTTTGTTTTGCTATTCCAAAGCTTGTTTACTTTTCAAGTTTACGGATTTTCTTGGCAGCCTTGTCAATGTTAGCCTGCAACTCACTGCGTTTCTTTTCCAATTCGAGAATCGGTCTGGTCATCGTCAGGCGTTTCTTGGCAGAAGCCTCAAAGTAAGCACGACGCTTTTCAACCAGCTTTTCGTTGGTCTCAGTCAGCTCTTTCTGCCAGCCAGCATACTGTTTGTACAGATCTTTGGCATCTGCGTTCTGGAAATCTTTGAGTTTGGTATAAACGGTATTGTCATCCACAATGAAGAAGACGGAAGATTCAGTTGCTGCTTTCTTTTTAGCGACTTTTGCTTTTGTCTCTTCCTGTGCAGGTTCTTCCTCCTCCTCTTGCAGTTCCACTACAGGGCGTTCAGCGCGGTGGTATTGCTTGAGTTGTGCGAAAGCAGCCAACTGGTCAGCGGGCATTGACATAGGAAGGTAGGATTGCTTGCTTTCTGCAAGGAACGTATAAACGCATACCTGATCCCCTGTGCAACGACGGTCGGTAGCAAAATAGCCCACACCCATCTGCTCATCGACTACGTACAAGTAGTCATTGCCTTCCGAGTTGAACGGGAAACCGATGTTCTCGGCAGCGGCATAGGTATTGGTAGCAGGATTGTAACGGGTCATATAGATGTCCCATCCTCCCATTCCGTCTTCGGCTTGTGCAGCGAAGTACAGCGTAGTGCCATCGCTCATGCAGAAAGGATAGTCCTGTTTGGAACCACGATTAACGGTTGCCGGGAGAATTTCGGCTCTCTCCCACTCGCTCAACAGACGGCTTTGCTGATACAGTGCCGTACCTTGAGCGAAGAAACGTTTGTCTCCACGCTGATTGGTATGGGTAACACTACCGTCAGCACTTTGTGTCAGCGTGCCTGCATCTTTGCTTAAGGGGTAAGCACTTAACAGGTCAGACTTGCTGATATACACCGAGTCAATAATCTTCACATCCAGCACGCGGTGGATATAACGACTGCGCTTTTCGGCAATGGCAATCTGCTCCTGCACATACTCTGTACGGTCGCTTGACATTGACTCAATGATATACATACGGTAGGCAGCGATGGCATCATCGGGTTTCCACATAGCCTGGAAACATTCGCCTTCAAAGAAATAACTCAAGGTATATTTCTTCTCTGTTTTCTCGAAAAGGGGCAATGCTTCAGCATAGCGGCCTGCTTCCTGCAAGCAACGTGCAACACGATAGGTGTAAAGCAAGTTGTTGGGACTTCCTGCATATAATTTCTCATAGACAGGCAGGGCTTCGGCATACTTACCTGCTTCAAAGAGTTGATTGGCTTGTTTGGCTGTCTGAGCCGTCATCGACACCGCTGACGCGATGAACAAGCTTACGAGGATGAATCTGGTAAAAATTTTCATAGTGATATAGCTCTATAAAATTAGTATTCTATGTCTATAAACTAAGTATTCTATTCTCTTATTTGTCCTTCTCCTTCAATGATCCACTTGTATGTGGTTATCTCCTCCAAACCCATCGGTCCGCGCGGTCCGAGCTTCTGTGTGGAGATACCTATCTCTGCTCCCAATCCGAACTGTGCTCCGTCAGTAAACGACGTAGGGACGTTCCAATAGACACAAGCGGCATCTATTTCATTCTGGAAGCGTCTTGCCGCTTGTTCGTTCTCGGTAATGATGCTCTCCGAGTGCCCGCTACTATGCTGCTGTATGAACTGAATAGCCTCATCCAAAGAGTCCACTATCTTCACGCTCAAGTCATAGGACTGCCATTCTTTCCCATAGTCTCCGAAATGGAACTGCACACGGTCCTTCATCGGTTCGAGCAGCAGAGGGAGGTCTTTCTCACGGTCTTTATGTACCAGCAGGCAGTCGAGTGCGTTACATACGCTAACGCGTCGTGTCTTGGCGTTATTGATAATGCGTTTCCCTTTCTCTATGTCCCCATCCTTGTCGAAGTACGTATGTACGACACCGGCACCTGTTTCTATTACGGGAATGCGGGCATTGTTGCGCACAAAGTCAATCAGACGCCGACTACCACGAGGTATGCACAAATCCACATAACCAACAGCGGTGAGGATAGCCTCTGTAGCCTCGTGTGTGGCAGGCATAAGAGTGACGCAATGCTCGTCTATATGCTCTTCGCGCAGGACTGAATGGATAATATCGACGGCACACAGATTGCTGTCCAAAGCGTCCTTTCCGCCTTTCAGTACGCAAGCATTACCGCTTTTGAAACAAAGGGAGAACACATCGTAGGTCACATTAGGACGCGCCTCATACACTATTCCGATTACCCCGTAGGGAACGCTTACGCGGTGCAAACGTATGCCGTTAGGCAGCGTAGTCTGTTTGGTAACCATTCCCAATGGAGAGGGTAGTTGCGCCACATGTCGCATATCCGATGCGATGGACTTAATGCGAGCCGAAGTGAGTTGCAGGCGGTCGTACATCGGGTTGTCCTTATCCATTCGGGCAAGGTCTTTCTCATTGGCGGACAAGATTATCTGTTCGTTCCGCTCCACTGCATCAGCGACACGCATCAACACCCGATTGCGGTCGGTATCCGTAAGGTGCAACAGCGTCTGCGACGCACGTTTTGCCTTGTCAAACAAGTCTTGTAACTTCTCGTCCATAGAGGTTCACTTATTCAAACAGCGCGCAAAGGTATGACTATTTTTTTGTTATTACAAATTTTTTTTACTGTAACCCTTATTTTGCGCTTTTTGAAAGCAGAAAAAGGTCATCAGTTAGCCGAACCTGCCGCTTTGATAAGGTAAAAGACAGCGTAGTTAAGCATATCGAAATAGTTTCCCTCACAGCCTTCCGAAATGAGCGTTACGTTATTGTTGGCAGCGATGGACTTATTCCTATTGATTTTGGTCAGTATAATGTCTGTCAGGGATGAGGGGTACATTTCTCTCCATGCCTCACCGTAGTCGTGATTCTTGCGCTGCATAAGCTCTTTGGCTTCGGTTGCATAAGTGTCGTAGAGACGTGTTGCTTCTTCACTACTCATATCCACATCGTCAGAGAAACCCTTGCGCAATTGTATGATTCCGATAATGGCATAGTTAACGATGGCATACATTTCGCCTTCGACAGATTCCCCGACAAGGTTTTCTCCTGTCATCTCTATTTCGCGCACCCTTTTGGCTTTGATGAAGAGTTGGTCATTCACTGTCTGCGGGCGCATAATGCGCCAAGACGGTCCGTAGTCTTTCATCTTAAGCACAAAGATTTGCCGTGCTTTGGCTATTATGCGGTCGTATTCAGCGTTGGTGTTCATAGTTGTCAAGCATTGAAAGGAGTTGTTCAAGCGTCATTTGTGACTGTTCGCCCGTAAGCATATTCTTCAGCGTCACTGTTTGTGAGGCTAACTCTTCCGAGCCTATAATAGCCACAAAGGGTATTCTGTTGGCATCTGCATAGGAGAGTTGTTTCTTTATCTTAACAAGGTCGGGATAGACTTCGACGCGCTTGTTATGACGGCGCAAGTCTCTTGCCCAACAGAGTGCGCTTTGCATCTCCTGTTCTCCCATCGGTACAAGCAGCAATTCGGTCTGTGCTCCCGATTCGGGCGGGAAGAGACTGAGTGCCGTAAGGCAATCGTATATTCTGTCTGCACCAAACGATATACCTACACCACTCACATCGGGAAGGCCGAATATGCCCGTCAGATTGTCATAGCGTCCTCCTCCTGTAATAGAGCCTATCTGTACATCACGTGCCTTGACTTCAAAAATAGCCCCTGTATAATAGTTCAGTCCACGTGCCAGTGTCAAATCCAACTCCACAGAAAAGGCATCGCTAACTTCCTTGTCGGAGGTGGTTGCGTTATACATATTGAGAACGGTACGTACTTCTTCCACACCCTTTCTGCCTATCTCACTGTCCGCAAGCAGTCCGGCTATTGTTTGGAGTTTGTCCTCGTTGGTACCGCTCAACGCCAGTACAGGTTGCAGCCGCTGTACAGAGTCCTGACTCAATCCGCGTTCTAACAGTTCCTCATTCACTTTGTCCTGCCCTATCTTGTCCAGTTTGTCAATAGCGACAGTGATGTCTATCATCTTATCCGGCGCACCGATATATTCCGCTATGCCTGCCAGTATCTTACGGTTATTGAGTTTGAGCACTACTCGCAACCCAAAACGACGATATACCTCTTTGACAATTTCAATCAGTTCCCACTCAGAGACGAGTGACTGTGTTCCAATGACATCCACGTCACACTGGTAGAACTCTCTATATCGTCCTTTCTGCGGACGGTCTGCACGCCAAACGGGTTGAATCTGGTAGCGTTTGTAGGGGAATGTTATTTCCTGTCTGTGCATGACTATATATCTTGCGAAAGGTACGGTCAAGTCGTAACGCAGTCCTTTCTCAGGCGCCTCAGCGGCTTTCTCTCCGCTATTCTGAATACGGAACAAGAGTTTGTCTCCTTCCTCTCCGTACTTGCCCATGAGAGTAGTCATCTGCTCCATAGCCGGAGTCTCAATCTGCTGAAAGCCATACAAGCGGAAGACATCCTGTATGGTATTGAAGATATAATTGCGACGGGACGTTTCTTCGTGTCCGAAGTCGCGTGTCCCCTTGGGGATTGAAGGTTTGTTCATTGTATAATATAACTAATTGGTACTTGGTTTCTGAAACAATTCCTTGTATATCTTTTCCGTAGCACCCCGTTCGGAGTTGACGTACTGTTTGGCTGCTTCTCCCATTTGTTCCGCTGTTTCCAACGCCATGTTCATACTATCCCTGAATGAAGCATAGTCTTTCACGCTTACAGCCGCACCGGCAGCAATAAGTCCTTTGGCTTCCCTGAACTTGCCGTAATTAGGACCGAACAGGACAGGAATACCATATACAGCAGGCTCCACCGTATTATGAATACCCACACCAAAACCACCTCCTACGTATGCTACTGTAGCGTACTTATATAGTTTGGAAAGCAGTCCCATTGTGTCCACCACTACTACACGCGAGATAGCCAAACTATGTTTGCTTGCTTCCGACCAACGTACATAGCGACCCTCAAACATCTGGAATATCTGTTGCAAATGGGTCTCGTTGACTTCGTGCGGTACAATCACCAACTTAATATCCTCTCTCTCTTTGATGTATCTTGCAAAGAGTTGTTCATCGGGTTGCCAAGTACTACCTGCCACTATAATCTGCTTAGGCTGTTCCAAGGCTTTCGGGGTAACAAAGTGTTCCATTTCGGGAATCCTCTTAGTCTGTGCTGCTACTGCGCATGCACGGTCAAAGCGCGTATCGCCTGCTACGGAGACATTATCTATCCCATACTTGTGGAGCAACTCCTTTGAGTTTTCATCGTTCTGGGCAGATAGCAACAACAAACCCATACTTGACTTAATAGATTTCACCAAGACATTTTTCTCCAAACATACCCTACTGAACATTCTGACCAAGTATTGTGTCTTCACCTCCGAGCGGATGTTGATGGTGATGAGACCCTACCAGATAGCGGCGACCGAGCGGATAATACAGCGGATCAGGATTGCGGACAACTACAAACAATACGGCACGATACAGGGCGGCGGATACGTATGGCACACAACGGGCAGCGGCAAGACACTGACCTCATTCAAGACGGCACAGCTGGCATCACGGCTGGACTTCATTGACAAGGTGCTGTTTGTAGTGGACCGTAAGGACCTCGACTACCAGACCATGAAGGAGTATAACCGCTTTGAGGAGGGAGCGGCAGACAGCAACTCCTCCACGGCGGTACTGCAGCGGCAGCTGGAGAACAGGGACGGCAACGGCTCGTACCACGACTACCGTATCATCATCACAACCATACAGAAACTCTCCATCTTCGTG
>CADAAF010000008.1 GCA_902785805.1 uncultured Bacteroidales bacterium
CGCAGTCCATTGTGGCAGGCAAGGGCTATATCGTCAATGCCAACGCCAAGTTGGCGCAGAAGACCTCGTTTGTCTTCCCGAACGTGACCATCAACACCGATGCCGACAACGGCGACATAACCTCTTTGACAGGCTACAACGACGGTACAGGACGTGGCAACTTGTATTTGGTAGGTACGCTCCGCACAGGTATCTTGCAAGGCTCCACCACCGGCAACACCTGGCTCGGCTTGAAGGACAACCAACTCTATTACCCGAACACCACCACCGGCACATCCATCCGTGCCTATCGTGGTTTCTTCCGTAGCGACGTACCCGTTAACGCACAGCGTGTTCGCATCGTCGCCGACGGCGTGGATAATGTGGAGTTGATAATTGACAATGGTCGGTTGTCCGTAGAAGCCGATGCTGTCAAGTATATAGAGAACGGCATTCTCTATATACGCCGGAACGGCACTACCTACAATGCACAGGGACAAGTGATAATTGTTAATTGACAATTAACTGACTAATGACTGTTTCCTATAAAGAGGAACGGAACATACATACCGGCACCGCAATAGTTGCCGGTATGTGTTTTTTTATGTGTGGCGTGCTATAGGGCACACAGTATGGGGTATGGGGTGTGCGTCAGCGAGAGGTCTTTCTACTCTTCGTTGTCATCGTCGTCTTTAACGATGCTGTCTTCCTCCGTCATATACAATTCGCAGTCCTCGCCCGTCCATCTGAACTTGTAGATGACGTTGTTGCCCATAAAGCCGTCGTAACTGACGATGGCGGTATAGTACGTATGACCCGCTTCAAAGTGCTCATCGCTGTTCTGCCCGTCGTTCTTGGTGACATGCACACCATATAATACGACTCCGTCTATATTGTATTGCGAATAGATAGAGAACAGTTCCGTGAAGAACTCTTCCGGCGTTTCTTTGAATTGGTCGGTTATAAATGCACTGTCGCGCGTGGCGGCCATATAAGGGAAATGGTCGTTGATACGACCGAAGTCGTCTATCGGATAAATATAGTCCCATAGACCGCGAACGCGGTATTCGAAATGTACATTGCAGACACTTTCGGAAGTGGTGCGAACGGTCTTGAGCAACAGACGGCTTGTGGGCTTGAGTGTCTCAGGATTCACCACAAAAGCGTAAATCCAATACTCCGTGTCAGGGGTGAGGTTCGTGAAAAAACGCCCCGTCTCGCCGTATTGGAGTGAATGACTCGCGAAGGAAGCGATGTTGAACTCTCCGTTCTTCAGCTCGCGGTAGCGCCAGTTCAGATAGTCTATGTTCGCCGAATCGAGGGCAAGTTGCATAAACTGCTTCTGATTACCCATCGGGTCATATCCTTTTTCAGCAGGCTGAATGGCAACCATATAGTACGCCTCTTTGGTGGTGGAAAACGAGCACTCTATAAAGCCTGCAGAAACAGTCTTAATGTCCATTTGTATTGCCACGTCTTCTATTTCCCATTTGGCTTCGGGTGTACAGGATGTCAGGAAACACAACAGACTGACAAGAGAAAGAGCTATACAGGGAAATATATGTTTACTGTTTTTCATACTCACTCCTTTCTTTTTCTTCTCTATCGAGCAATACCTGCACGGACGTAATAAAGCGCAAAGCCGTCAATACGTGATTCCCGTAATGGCCGAAATTATACTCGATGTTCGCATCTCTCCATTTGGCTTTGGCGTTCGTGGCATTGGTATAAGGTACCACCTCGTCGTCCATCGAGTGCATCATATAAACAGCCGCTTCGGGCTGCCAACTATACGTTAGTATCGAGTTGGCTGTCATCGCTTTGTATAACTCTGCCACATTATCGGAAACTTGGTCCATCGCCTCGTCTGTCAGCAGTTCGTGTGTCTTCTTGGTGTTGATAAGAGCGTTGATTTGGGCGGACGTATAGCGTTTGCTGTTGATCCATTCATCGATCTTGTCGCACAGCCAACCTTGCATCATATCTTCTAAACGCACTTTTAACTTGTTACCGCGTATCATTCCTTGCAGCACCAACGGAATAGCCACAGGATAACCCGCTACATCGGTTGTCACAAAACGCTCGTAGGTGGCTTTCACATCATACGGACCGCCACCTGCAAAGACGCGGTGTATCTCTATTCTTTTTGACGCATCCTCCGACCTGTGATATTCCGTTTCAATCAGGCTTTGTACGGCCATTGTTGTTGCGCCGCCTTGGCTGTAACCCATCAGGCAAATCTCCTTCTCTTCAGGGGACATACCCGCAGCGTCTAACCACTCACGGACTGCAAGGTACATATCAATAACGGTCCGTGCTGCATTGTCCATCACCAAATAAGGATGCAACTCATTGGCAGTTACGCCATATCCAAGATAATCGGGAATAATCAAGCCGTACCCTGATTTGGCAAGTATCCCCTCCAATGAGAAGCAGTTGCTCGGTGCCTCCTTGTTCGAACACACCGTATAGTGGCTCACTAAAATCAGTCGTTTCGGCCGCCGTCCCTTGGGCAGTATCACTTTGCCCGACAGCATAATCGTGTCCATATCCAAATTGACGCTCGGATACGTACCCACTATCTCGATTACTTGGTTTTGATTTCCCCATTTGAGCAGTTCTTGCAGTATAGACGGTGCGGTCACACTGCTGGTCTTTCGCTCTATGCGTCCGTCGGCAGAGTGCTGCGGTTCGGCAGAGGGAGTTCCCGTATCGTCCGTCCATTCGTTGACGGGTGTCCCGTCCGGCAGATAGCAGTTGTCCGGCAGTCCTCCGCTCAAATCGGTCTCGCACTGACCGATAACCTGAAACCTCAGTCCTTTTCCGCTGACCTTATTGCCGAAGTCCACAAACTCATCGTCGTGAAAACGGCATCCCGTCATAAGCAGCACCAATACGACTACCCACGCAGTCCAATAGGTATGTCTTGTCTTTCTCATTTCCGTTTGTCAGGTATTATGTTGCTGTTCGTTACTTAAAACCTTACCCCGATACTGGCGTTCATCATTCGTGACATTGCCATAAAGATGGTATTTTTGTCCTTTAGTGATGTCAGTCCTCCGAAGTCAAAAGCCATAAACCATCTGTCGTAACTGACACTCACACCCACAAGCGTGAGGTTGAGTGCCATACCGACAACTGTCTTTTGGTGCATGGCGTTCTCCTCCGTACCGCCATTAACACCAACGCCCACTCCCAAGCCTGAATAGACAGCGGCATAAGGGTTCCGGAAATATGTGAACCGTATGGTAGGCATAGCGACCACATTATAGAAATACTTGCGGCTGCTACGGGCAGTCTCCACACCTTTACCGTTGCGCGTTACGTCGCTCCAACTCACTTCGCTGACATCCGCCATGACGCCTAATGAGAACCAGCGGGCACAAAAATACTGATACTCCAACCACAGGTGCTGGTTGTGCCGATAGTTTTCGTGGTAGGTTTTGGAGAACGTCTCCGGCATAGTGGTCACTACCCATGTCGGGTTATGCCACATCAGGCTTTCAAACAGCTGGTCGCCCCATCCTATACGCAACTCATTGTGCCAACGCAGCGGGTGTCCGCTTTTTTCCTGTTTGGCTTTCTCATTTGTCTTGCCTGCATCTGTTCCGGCATCCCGGGCACCCCGTGCCATTATGCTACCGGCAGACATCGTGCAAAGCAACAATACGATGGTAAGAATCTTTTTCACTGCTGTCTTTTCTGTTTTAGGCGGCAAAAATACAGCATATATTTTTATTTGACAATAAGATGCCAAATAAAAACAGAAAGGTGTCATACTTTCAGCATTTCAATACGTCAAAGACCACTTGCAGTTTGTGTGCGGAGAGCTGCATTCCGCTGTCACAGGGGAATATTATACCCCTCCATATATAAGGCAAAAAAATGCCAAAATCTATCACCTAAAAAGCAACTTTTTTCACTTTTTTTGCATTTTCTTTGTAAGCGGCTCTAAATGAGCCGATGTTCAAATAGTATTTGAACGCAACGGACAAAACAACATGGACTGTTACGGACGGCTCTCGGGGAACTGAAATTTTGCGCAAAGATACGATAGCGGGGAATGGAACGTTCAGTTTCGTGCGGTTTACTCAGACAAGTTCAGGATATTTCGGTTTACTGCCTGTTTTTTTGCATGCAAAGATACGATACGAGGGAATAGCGGGTTGGGGAATAGCGGGACTTCGTTGGGAATAAAGAGACTTACGGGCAAATGGAGGATTATTTGTGCGCCGGATAATATCTCGGGAAATGGACGAAACCGAAGAAAGCATAGGCTTTTTACGAACGGCTCTGGGGAGCCGTGTCTGAATAAAATTCAGACGCAATGAACATAGAAAATGCCGATTGATAATCGGCGGAAAGCGAAGAAAAAACGCGAGCCTGACGACTCGCGCACTTAAACAACAAAGTGTCTGATTGCCGACATAATAGCGAAAGGCACTCGCGATGAAGTGCCTTTCGCTGTATTGCGGCGGGGGGTAGCCCGCCGAGTTGAACCTATTTCGACATACTTGCAGGCGGCAATCTCCTGTTGCTCTGCCACTATGCGGATGTGCCGCGCATTTGTCAAGAGGAAAATGATAATGCCAAAACAAATGCTAAAAATAATAAAAGAGCATTTTAAGCATCTTTTCGTTCAAAATGTGGTTATATACTTGGTTAAAATCAGTTTTGGATACTGCCAATACACAACAAACGTGATATGTGCCATTTTTGCTTTGCTTGCTATTATGGCATTGCAAAAATGTGTTGACCATAACATTTTCGTGGATAAAATAATATAGTTCGGGATTTTCTTTCCTGTCAAGATACTTAATAGCGAACAAATAATTTCCATTTTCGTTTTCTATTTTTATTTCCTTGCAGGTTGACTTTACAGAATCTCTCAAAGCTTGTAATAACGCCACATATGCATCTTTATGCGCAAGGCTGTCGGCTTGCTCTAAAGTAGAACCACGTCCGTATCCTGTCCGGCACACGTAATCTTCATTGTCTTTCATCATTTGAGTACATGATGCACAAATTGTTTGTTTGTTTTCCGCGAATGCAGAAATACTGCATATCAGCAATAACAAAATCAAGTATTTCATCATATTTCAATATAAAATTAATCGCAATCAATGATTATGGAGTAATGTCTCTTGCTAATCTTAAGCCAAATGAATAGTGCCTCGTGTATTTATCAGCATGATTGCGATTGGTTGGTCTCAAAAATTTATCCACATTGCCAAAACATCCACCTCTGAAAACTTTTTCATCGGATTCTGACGAAAAATCTTTTTGATAAGAAAGACTATCATAGCTATTTGAACACCATTCATTTACATTTCCTATAATATCATAAATACCCCATACATCCGGTTTCAAAGAGCCAACTTCATGAGAGATAATATTGTTACGCGAGGGCTTTTCAACACTTTTCAGACACCATGCATAAGAAGTTATCTTCTCTTTATCCATATTTTTATACGAGACAGAAGCCACATATTCCCATTCCTCTTCCGTTGGCAGTCTGTAGTTTAATCCAGTAATAGCATTTAATTTTCTAATGAATTTTTGACAATCTTCCCACGATACACATTCAACGGGATAGTCCAAACCTCGATGGTAGGCAGGATCATGCGACATTACTGCTTTCCATAGTTTTTGCGTAACTTCATATTTTCCCAAATAAAAATCCTTCACATAAACTGAATGAATAGGACATTCATCCGGATCCGCTTCACTATCATCGCTTCCCATCAGAAAGTTACCTCCGGAGATATGCACCATATCAATATCATACACATTACGCCTGCATCCACCCTGAATAAAACACAGTTGTAAGATGAAGAAATACGAAATATATTTTCTCATATTGAATGGATAGAAATTATAGGGGAAAACGATTAGCTTTCCCCTATAGAAAATCAATTGTTCATTAACGTTCCGATGCCTTCACCTATTTTATGACCAGCATCATAAGCTTGATCGGAACTTAGGTTCTCACCGCTCCCAGCTGCAATCATAATAAACGCACTAATTACGACTGCTTGGAGTGCAATAATAAGAAAATTTTTCTTGAACATAATAAGAAGATTATTAAAGTTAAACAATAAGTTATTATATCAAACCAATCAAAGGTTCCTGAAACACAGCCAAAATATTGACCTGTTTCCAAGAGGAAAGGGAGGCTGATGGCAACGCCTACCAAAAAGCGGTTCAGCCATCCCTTTTCCTCGATAAAAAATGTTTGAACCAATAGCAATGACATATACCAGAGGGCATCCGGCAAACAAAAAACCATAAAGTAAACAAGAGGGTTATTCGTGTTGCAGGCTATATATTCTCCTGAATCAATATGCAGTTTGCTAAAAGCGATAATAGGTGTTCGGAAGAAAAAATATATCCCTACTCCTATAAGCAACAATAGCGTTGTTACAGAAAGAATCATTATTGCCCGATGGTTATGAAACACTTTTTTTACCTATTTAGAAAGGGATATCAATCACGTGCATATACATATCCCCTGCCGTGACAACTCTCGCAATTTTTGGTGACGTACCCATAACCAGTGCATCGTTTGCATGCCATTGCACCATTACCGGAGCAATAGTTACACGTTGTAGTCTTCTGACCGTTACCGGAACATGAGGAGCAAGTGCTATATTCAGTATGGGATCCGACATAACGGCTACCAGAACAAGAAGGACATGTTTCCGTTACATATTCTGGTAATTTCCCAAGACCTTTACAATGAGAACATGTAATGTATACGGTATTCCCATTTCGATCTGTTGTTGGACGTTTACCTCCGCGACAATGACAGGGTTTATATTGTACGCGATTAACACGTCCATTACCCTTGCACGTCGTGCATGTTTCTTTTACAGTTTTAGACTGTTGTCCGGAACCTGAACAAGTGGAGCAGGTAACTGTTCGTTTCCCCGTGTAGTCACAAAACATACATGGAACATATCCTTTTCCATGACACGTTATACACTCTTCCGTGAATTTACCCTCCCCATTACAATTCGGGCAAGTTGCTCGTGATTGCGCCATCGCCGATACAGTAAAGAGCAGCAAACCATACATAAGTAAATTTTTCATTGTCTTAAAATAATTTGATTAATATCAATGTACCTCAAACAAGACACTAAAGGTTAAAATAATAACCTCCGGTGGCAACATAGTAGTAATCTCCGTATTTCGTGCCGTCACCGTAGCGCGGGTTTTTGCTGACTGAACGAGGATTACGACCGATAATGCTTAAAATCATAGTGTCAGAATTAAATGTCCCTTTAATTGTGCGCGTACCTTCTTCTGTAAACTTAACACATTGTACAATCGAAATCGCACGACATTCCACAGAAACACAGACAGATGATTGCGGCTCTGTACAAGATGGTATAATCGTCATACTTTCTGACAGCAGAAACAGGCTTCCCAATGCTGTAACACATAAAAAGAGTCTTTTCATTTTGATAGCCGGCTGTTATATCCCATTGCCCCGTCGGTTTTATAAAGAAGTAATTTGAAATTGTTTTTATTTCCTTACGGTTATTTTACCAGTTCCATTGCAAGTAGAGCATGTTACAGGTATCTGTTCAACACCACCCGGGCAAGAATAACATTGCTTTTTAATGTAGGTTACTCCTTTTCCGTGGCAAGTGGGACATGTTTTTGTAATAACAATGTCTGCTGCAGTACTTTCGATTGGATTGGCGTGATTAGATGAGGCATTTACAATTCCACCTGAAACAAGGATAGAAACACACGCAATTACACTCCCAAATATTATTGTCTTTTTCATTTTGTTTGTTGCCGGTTATATCCCATCGGCTCGTCGGTTTTAAAATCTGTAGTAATTGACCAGAACCAAGTTAGTTCTTTGTTTTATTGTGCTTCAAAAAGAAAACCATCTAAACTAATACATTGTTTTCCGTAAAGAGGACACATATAAGAACATTTAATTGTACGTCCATCAGAGATGTTGAAAATGATTGTTCAAAAGTTATCAATTTTCAAAATACTTACAAACATCATCATAAATGTTCGATGCGATGTTATTAGCATACTTGCTAACCGTTGCTCCCATGCTTGCTCCTGCGACCGTACCTCCAGGTCCAGCAGAAGAACCAATAGATGCCGCTACTGTAGTAATTATTGATGAGATAGCCAATTGGAGACTCGTCTTCATTATGCCTTTTGTGTACTTATTGCCACAAAACAAATCATACACAGGTCGTCCGTTATTGTCTTCCCGTCTTTCTACAGATAGGGATATTGATTGTTGTGAATTGTCATCTTCAATAACGGCCGTGTTACCATACGTTATTAAAGTCAGTCCTTCTCCAATTCTATACCTTTCAGAAAATGCAGGCAAGCATAATACAAGAGCAGTTAAAACAACAAGAATCTTTTTCATTCTTAATCTATGTTAAAATAGTAATCACCAGCAGTATAATAGTATTCTCCGCATTTCGTGCCATCCCCATAACGCGGATTTTTGGATACTCTGTAAGGTGAACGATTATTTATAGTTAATGTCATCGCGTCTGAATCAAACGTACCATGATTTGTAGCAGTACCCTTTGCTGTAAACTTGATACATCTGACCTTATAGACTGCACTACAATTAACAAGTACAGATGATTGCTGCCGAATGTTTTGGGGCATAATGGTCATACTTTCTAACAACAGGCAAAAGCTTCCGATTGTCATTACATAAATAAACAGTTTTTTCATTTTGTTTGTTGGCGGTTATATCCCATCGCCCCATCGGTTTTATAAGAAAAATATTAATCGGCATTGTTGCCGTTGTTTGAGATGCAATATACAACAAAAAAAGCGCAGACCTCGAGTTGCTTACTTACAATTCGAGGTCTTAGCATTACCTTTAGAGTCAAATAAACAACAGGAAACCTACGCCGATATGACAAACCTCTTGCCAGACATTGCAAGAGGATATGAAAGTCATACCCATAGGCATCTACTGCTCACTTTGATTTTGACTCTAAATTTGAAAATTGCTAAGTTTCGAATTGTCAAATGCAAAGCGTCAATAAACGCTATTCAATATTTTTTATGAATCCCTCTAACCCCACACCTTCAGAACACTCATCCTTTTATTAAAAGGTAGTTTATAGAACTTATTCCGGATGTGTTCGGCGTAGATAGAATTCCACGAAATGAGTATCTGACTCATGTACACACTTGTACCAAAACACTCATTTCGACCGCAAAAGTACAAGAAAAATGTAATGTACAAAAATAAAGTTGATTTTTTTAGGCTTGTTAGGCTATACTGTCCAAAAAGCAAGAGAAATTTTTCTGCAAAGTTAGTAGATTGGACACGTATAACAACAGGGCACCTGCTGTCATAAAGAGAGAGAGATTGCTTTCGGCAATCTCTCTCTTTATAGTCCAATCTTTTTAGTCCAATTATAGTCCAAGAAATTATTTTTTACGTTTCTTGTTATAGGTTCTTTTTTGTTCCTGTACGGGTACGGGTGCGGGTTCCTGGTAAACCTCTTGTTGGGGTTCTACAACAGGAGCCTCTTTTTTCTCGCACTGAGGATGACCTTCGTAAATGTTGATTACCTCTGAATTATTTGCAGAGTTCATCAGACCGATGATATTCGGGTCGTTGAGAATGAGGTATTTTTCCAAATCCTCTTTTTTCACGTCGTTGAGCAGTTTGATATCCTCATAGATAGTGCGTGCGTTCTTATAGTAACCTGCAAAACCTGTCAAGTAAGCTTTGTACTTGCCCCCATGTTTCTCAACCTTGTAGATAGGGTCAACAATAACATCGCATTTATGCTCTACGATAGCCAAATACTTTGCTTCTTCCATAGCGAGAGTGGGCGATTTAAGGCGTCTTGATTCCGTCACAATACGTTTATTGAAATCCGGACGTACGTCCACAATCATAGCCGACTGTTCAATATTGGTTTTCTCGATGGTGTTGTAACGAGAAGTGAACATATAAGTGGTGCAACTGCTCATAGCCAGTGCCACAACAGCAACAGCTGCGAAAATTTTTATCTGTTTCATAGTAGTAGTGATTTAGAAGTTATTGTTGGGGGTTTAACATACGGCTGAAAAGATTGCCTTCTTTTTTTGCTTTGCTTTTTTTCTTGTCAGCTTTGTCTTTTTTCTTCGATTGGGACTGCTTCAAAAAGGTTTGCTTATCCGAAACTTTCGTTTCGCATTTGATGTTGTACACATTACCGTCAGAACTTTTCTGATAGTAATACTGATAGAAATCGGGGTTGGTCAAGAGGAGATATTTCTCAATAGTCTCTTTGGAGTACTTTTTTTCGACTATTTGGTCCAATCCATCCTTCCCTACTTTGTAGTATCCAGCAAACCCGCTAACGGTAGCGCGATAACCGGTAACAGGACGGTGTTCAACTTGGAAGATAGGATCTACCAACACGTCAATGTCGTTGTTCATAATGCACTGAAAGACGGCTTGTTGTCTTGCCTGGTTTGGGAACTTCTGGAAATCAGAAGTGGCCGTAACGTTCTTTTGGTAGTTTACTTCAATGTCGGCAAATTGCTTATTCGAGTCAATGTCAAGCGCATTTACCTTGTTGCTACGTGACGTAAAGTCATACGTAGTACAACCTACTTGCACAAGGGTAATTGCCCCCAATGCAAGCGCAATAAGAAAATGTTTCTTTTGCATAATGGCAGTTAATTTAAAAAATGAATAATTATTGTTAATTTCCTTAACGTAAGGATTTTATTTAATGTAAGTAATGGTGACATCATTCAGCATTGCCAGTGTATTGATTCCTGCAAATACGGCAATCTGGTTTGTTGCAAAACTACATTCTTCGTTGCATACTTCTACTCCGTTAACGATGACAGCCACATTGTCTCCTTGCTTGACCAACTCAATCAACACGGGCTTATTTCTTCCCAAGCCAATCTGTGCTTTTTTTACTACAGCAGAGCGATTCCCCACTTTGAAAGAGGTGGTACCGCTATTAACAGTCACAGAATTATTTCCGGCAAACTTTACACCAACCGAAGAGAAGAGTTCCGCTTTGTTGATTTCAAAATTAAATGCAATCCTGAAATTCTTATTGAGTTCAACCGGTAAAGAGACGTTCGATTGGGTAATACCTGTTTTTTCATAGTTAGTAAGGCGCAGTTGGCCGTTGGCAATAAGGGCACTCTTGCCGTTGTGTGTAAAAATAGTCCATTGCCAGCTACTTGGGTCAAACGTTTCTACAATCGGTGTGCTGTCCACACCTTGAATATCGGCAACCATTTCGCGCACCAAGTTCTGGCAAATCTGGTACAAACCTGAGATATTACCGTTTTCGACACTTCCGAATTGTGAGGCAGGGTTGAGAATATCCCCCGTATTGACATCCACCAAATAAGCTTCCAAGTAGAATTGAAGGTCTGATTTATTGATAGTTGAAACACACAAGTAATCGGCTCCTGACATTTGTCCGATATGATGAATCTCATTCTCTGATACGTACCCTTTGTTCTGAAAGTCCTGTTCGGTAAGCAAGCGATCAATGTCGGTACGTGTAATCGGTTCAAATCCGTCCAATTTGGCAATGGCTTTGCGTAACTCACCGCGAATCATTGCTTTTTCCATGGATGTCACCTCACTATCCTCCCCATCCAAAGGTTCCAAAATAGCTACTTTTTGCTGTGCATGAACCATGACAGCAAATACGACACAAAGAAATAGTAAGCTCTTTCTCATGTTATTATCTATCGCATTTTATCATTTTGCGTGCAAGGGTGCAAAAATCGGCGAATTGCATCAAAGCTAACCACGCGTTGGCAACAATATGAATTATTACGGCGACAAAAGTACATATTTTTTTCTTTTTGACAATTATTTACGAAAAAAAAAGACAATATGGGGGATAATTCAGTATTGTATATACTATTTTCAGCAGTATGGTTAATAGACATAACCAAACATCCAAAGGGGAATAATATTGCCGATTGCCCGCTGAAGAGGTACAACTTTTTTGAATTGCGCAATAGAGTGAGCAATTTTTATTCATTTTTGTACGTTTGAGTGCGCATTTTTGGAGATTATGGTTCCGTATGGCTGCCAGAATCCGGTTTATATCGGTGTGGTAACCCTATACTATCCCTATAGTATCCCTATAGTATCCGAATAGTCCGCAAAGGGTAGTGGAGGGGTAACGCAAAGGTTGTGCAAGGGTAGCGCAAGGGTAGCGCAGGGGTAGCGGAAGGGATGTATGAAAAAAATGTTTGCGAATTGAAAAAACAGCCGTATCTTTGCCACCTCAAAGTCAAATACCCGCAATGAACGCAACATTTGTTATCTCATCGCCGGACGTAGCCCAATGCCCCGCCAGCCGACTGCCGGAATACGCCTTTATCGGCAGAAGCAACGTGGGCAAGTCGTCTCTTATCAATATGCTGTGCCGCGACCCTCACCTCGCCAAGACCAGTCAGAAACCCGGCAAGACACTGCTGATTAACCACTTTTTAGTGGAAGGCGATGCTTGTTCCCCGTCATCGGACAGCAACGGCAAATGGCACTTGGTCGATTTGCCGGGTTACGGTTATGCACAGACCGGTCTGACCCAACGCGAACAGTTGCGTCGTATGATAGAGCGTTACTGCCTGATGCGCGAGCAGTTGGTGTGCTTGTTCGTGCTGATAGACAGCCGCCTTAAGCCGCAGCGCATAGACCTCGAGTTCATGGAATGGTTAGGCGAGAACGAAGTGCCATTCGTCATCGTGTTCACCAAAGCCGACAAATTAGGCAAAGGACGACTCTCGGAGAACCTTGCCGCCTACAAGCAAGTGCTGTTAGAGACTTGGGAAGAGTTGCCGCCCGTGTTCTGCACCTCGTCGGAGACAGGAATGGGACGCGATGAGGTATTAGACTACATAGGACAATGCAACCGTAGCATACAAAAATGATTTGGGACAATAACGAAGATATACGCGTAGTGACCTGCGAGAACCGCAGCCGCGTACTTCAACGCGCATTGAACGATTGCCGCGAAGAACGGCGACCATACGTTTTTGTGACCCCGACCATGCGGGAGATAGCCGTGCTCAAACGTATTCTCGTGCCCGTAACAATGCTCGAAGAAGAGACCTACAAAGCAGAGATTTGCACATACTTGGCACGGAAGACAGGTGCACATATCCTTCTGCTGCCCGCCCACGACTACGGTTCGCACGCCCGCCAGAACACCAACCGCATCATCTCACATATAGAGGGCGTTCGCGAACGGACAAGGGAAGAGATAACATACGAGGTGTTGGAAGCACAACGGGACAGTTTTCATCTATACGAAGAAGCAGTCGGCCGCCAACGAGACTTTGGACACCAACTGCTTGTATTGACCGCTTCCCGCGATTACGGATTGGACGACATCATCTTCGGTCCGCCCGAGCGCAAAGCCATAGCCCGCAGCCAAGTGCCCGTGATGTTAGTCAATCCGCGTGAAGACCTGTTCTCCCTCTGCGACTAAAAGAGGGTGTCAGGGTCGAGGTTCTTCTTCTCTATATCAAGGAAATACTTATACGTGCCGACCTTGAGTTCGTCGCACGCCGCTTCATCGCACACGATAATGCCGTGAGGGTGCATCTGCAGGGCAGAGACAGTCCACATGTGGCTGATAGGTTTCTCTATAGCGTGAAGCAATGCACGCGCTTTCTGATGCCCGTTGACCAGAATCATCACCTGCTTGGCATCCATGACAGTAGCCACGCCCACGGTCAAAGCAGTATGCGGTACCTGCGCGGGGTCGTTGTCGAAGAAGCGCGAGTTGGCAAGGATAGTGTCCGTGGTCAGCTCTTTCATGCGGGTACGCGAGGAAAGAGATGAGCCGGGTTCGTTGAAAGCTATATGCCCGTCCGGTCCGATGCCGCCTACGAAGAGATGGATGCCTCCCGTTTGGCGGATAACCGTTTCGTAACGCGCACACTCGCCCTCAAGATCGGATGCATTGCCGTTGAGGATATGCACGTTCTCAGGACGGATGTCAATATGGGAGAAGAAATTGTTCCACATGAACGAGTGGTAACTCTGCGGATGGTCCTCGGGAATACCTACATACTCGTCCATATTGAAAGTCACGACGTTGCGGAACGACACTTTGCCCTCCTTATGAAGCCGGATGAGGTGTTGGTACATACCTAACGGACTGCTGCCTGTGGGCAATCCGAGCACGAAAGGACAACTCTCCTTCGGGGCAAAATCGTTGATTTGTCTGGCTACATAATTGGCTGCCCACTTGGACACCAACTCGTAATTAGGTTCTATTATAACTCGCATGAACTCTTATTATGCTATTCGTTAGACTTTTTTGAGCACCACAGCCGAGCGTGCCGGCAGGTAGAGTTTGAGCCACCCTTTCTTTTCATTGGCAAACACGGGATCGGGCTGGGTGAAATGCTCCACCGTATCGTCTGCCAATCCGAAACCTGCATACCGCGGGTTGTCAGTGTTGAGCAGCACCTGATACTTGCCTTCGGGAGCAAGAATACCGTAGTCGAAGAACGACCGCTGACCGTTCCAGTTGAAGACAAAGACCTTGTCGCCACGACGGAAAGCATGAACCTGGTCGCCTTCCTTGTCCCACAACACCTCTATCGGGATGTCCAGCAGAGGTTTGTCTTTGCTCTCTTCGTCAGCGCCGGAGAGCAGATGAACCATATCGTGGTCAAAGCGGTTGAGGTCGGCATAATAGTAGTTGTCATTATCCACCAGTGACCACTGACGATGGGCGTAATGGTAACTCCAGCCGTTGCCCTCACGCGGGAAATCAATCCATTCGGGATGCCCGAACTCGTTGCCCATAAAGTTGAGGTATCCGCCGCGTGCAGTGGATGCCGTGATAAGGCGTATCATCTTGTGCAGGGCTATGCCGCGATTGACGCGATAGGTGTCGTGCCCATGCTCAAAGTGCCAGTACATATCCGAGTCAATCAGGCGGAAGATGATGGTCTTGTCGCCCACCAGTGCCTGGTCGTGACTCTCAGCGTAAGAGATGGATTTCTCGTCTTGGCGGCGGTTGGTCATCTCGTAGAAGATATGTCCGCCTTTCCAGTCCTCATCGCGCACTTCCTTGATGTATTTAATCCAGAAATCGGGAATACCCATTGCCAGACGGTAATCGAAACCTATACCGCCGTCTTGCCGCGGTGCTGCCAATCCTGGCAGTCCGGACATATCTTCGGCTATGGTGATGGCCTCGGGCAGGAAGTCGTGAATCAGTTGGTTAGCCAACGTCAGGTAGCAGATGGCATCGCCGTCCTCGTTGCCGTTGTAGTAGGAGGCATAAGAGGTGAAATCTTCGCCTAATCCGTGGCTGAGGTACATCATTGATGTCACGCCGTCGAAGCGGAAACCATCGAAGCGGTACTCATCCAGCCAGTATTTGCAGTTGGAGAGCAGGAAATGCAGCACCTCGTTCTTCCCGTAGTTGAAGAGCAGGCTGTCCCATGCGGGATGTTCGCGGCGTGCACCGTCGTGGAAATACTGATAAGGTGTGCCGTCTTGCAGTGCCAGACCCTCTTGCTCGTTCTTAACCGAGTGGGAATGAACAATATCCATTATGACGGCTATTCCTCTGCCGTGTGCATCATCAATGAGGGCTTTCAGTTCTTCGGGCGTACCGAAACGCGACGAAGCGGCGAAGAAACTGCTGACATGGTAGCCGAACGAACCGTAGTAAGGGTGCTCCTGAATAGCCATTATCTGCAGACAGTTGTAGCCCAAGTCAGCCACACGCGGAAGAACCTCTTGGCGGAACTGCTCGTAGGAGGACACGCGACCATCCTCTCCCGACATACCGATGTGACACTCATAGATATACAGGTTGTCGTTCTTCAAGTTCTGGGGGCGTTCGTGCTGCCATACGTATGGCTTGGGTGCCCATACTTGCGCGGCAAACAGTTTGGTCTGCTCGTCTTGTACCACGCGGAATGCGTATGCGGGAATGCGGTAGCCGCTGCCGCCCTGCCATTCGATGAGCAGTTTGTAGTACTGCCCATGGCGAAGCATTCCGCGTCTCCATTTGCCTTCCCATACCCCATTGCCTATCGGGAACAGTCGATAGTCTTCGCTTTTCTGCCAGCCGTTCATATCGCCGACGAGGTAGATAGCGGTCGCATTAGGTGCCCATTCCCTCACCATCCAGTTCTTGGCATTGGAGTGTATGCCAAAATAGTGATAACCATTCGCCCAGTCCACTAACGACTCGCCGTTAGTGAGTTCGTGTTCGCGGCGGGCGGCGTAGTCGAATCTGCCCTGTATAGCAGACTCGTACGGGAGCAATCCTGTGTCGTTGCTCACGAGACGTAAACGCTTGGGGGATACGTCTCCGTTACTTTCTTTGCCGGAAAGAGCCATTGTGATTAAGCAGGTACGCGGGTTTTGACAATCAGTTTGCGGAAACTACGTCCGGGGGCTATGCCGGGACGATGAGCATCACTCGGGAAAAAGACCACGAAATAACCCGTCGGAACTTCAAACAATATCTGCGAGGGGTCGGAATAGAGTTCCACATCCTTGCCCTCGTCATAGTCCTTGCTCACTTGTTGGCAGTCCTCTTGGGGTTTCCAGCCCATTGTCTCGCTGCCGGTCAGGGGCAACTGGATATCAATATAGTCGCGGTGAGCCTCCATCGGGAGGTCCTTCTCGTCTTTGCCCTGCAAATCAATCACATTGATAAACAGGTCGTCTCCGTCCAAACGTACTTTGCAGGCAGGAAAAACTTCGAGGTCATTGTCGTTGAAGAATTGAATAAACCGCTCCAGACCTGGAACGATATCATAATAAAGGTCGGCGTTTTCTAATTTGTCGAGTATCATATCAGTCTGTTTTTTATATCTTCTTTTTATTGGTTAAACGCCACAAAGATAAACAGATTCATTCAAATCAAAAAAATAATTCTCTTTTTTGCGTACAATGTTTATCTTTTTGTAAAATCTGTATTGCAAAATGACACTTTGCAACCTCTTTTTCATTGTTGGCGTATGCTTTCTTCGTGCAGTGCCTGACAGATGGCGACTATTGTTTCGCGTGTCAGTCCGTTCTTGGTCTCCTTCTTGATGCGTTGTGTCAGTATATCTTCAAAACGTGCCGGTTGTCGTACAGCCACGCCTTCTTGTCGTTTCCATTCCCCTATTCGCCGGCTGATAGCCATTCGCCGTTGGATGGTTTGCCATAGTTGGTCATCCACTTCGTCCATCATAGCCCGTAGCCAGCGCAGTGGCAGGTCAGAAGCACGTTCTTGAGTCTTGGGTAAGGCTTTCCATATCTCCAGCATCTGTTCGGGCGTAATCTGTTGTCTGGCATCGGACAACGCACTACGTGGCGACGGATGCACTTCTATCATCAGCCCGTCGTATGCTAATTCTGCCGCCTTTCGGCACAGCGGTGCTATCTGTTCGGCATCGCCCGACAGGTGGCTCGGGTCAAGCAGCAGCGGCACCTCGGGAACAGCCTCGCGCAGGTCGTATGCCATACCCCAGCAGGGAAGGTGGTTGCAGCCTCGGTGAACAGCCCATACGGGTATATGACAGCCGCTCACAGCCTCTTGTATGCGGCGGATATTACCTATCCACAGTGGTGCGTCCTCGTGCATCGCGTTCTTCACCATCACGCCTTTCAGACCCGTTGCCTCGCCCGTTGCCAACAGCGTCCGCAACGTCGTCGCAAGCGTCTGCACGTCAATGGGATTAGCGGCTGTACGTGCGCCTATCCATACGTATGAAACGCCTGCCAGCAGAGCCGCACGCAACTGCTCGGGAGTCGTTATTTCGGTGGCGGTAGGAAGACCCGTCTCTTCAGTGACGCGTCGCAGCCATGCCAGACCTTTGTCGCCCGCACCTTGGAACGTGTCAGGCTGTGAACGGGGTTTCCACAAGCCTGCTCGCAAGATAGGGCGGCAAGACACCAATGCGCGTGCTGTCTCGAGGACTTGTTCCTCTGACTCTGCCGCGCATGGTCCTGCTATCAGGATTGGTCTGTTAGTCGTGTCTGCGTTATCCATTCAGTGCCTTCAAACGTGCTTCAATGGCGGCTATGCGCTCATGGGCATCGTGTTGTTTCTTGCGCTCCATATCAATCACTTCCGCCTTGGCGTGAGCCATAAACTTCTCGTTGTTCAGTTTGGCTTCCACGCCACGCAGGAAACCTTGTTGGTGGGCGAGGTCTGCCTCCAATTTCTTGCGTTCGGCTTCCACGTCTATGAACTGGTTCAGCGGCACGGCATACTCGTCGGTGCCCACGATGAAGGTTGCCACCATAGCCGGACGCTCACCGCCCACTTCTACTTTGCTGTGCGTCAGTTTGTTCACTAATTCGCTCAGCGGGGCAGGACTTAGCAGGGTCATCTCTTCGCGCGGGGATATATTGTGTTGAGCGCGGATGTTACGCACGCCTGCCACCACCTGTTTGAGGTGTTCTATTTCTTGCTGGAAAGCACCGTCTTTGTCTTGTGCCAACAGTGCCTCGCTGTCCCATTCCATCGTATCTTCGCGCATGATGGTGTCGCCGTCTTCGCGTTCGCGGAGCGAGTGGTACAGTTCCTCTGTGATGAACGGCATGAACGGATGCAGCAGCCGCAGCATACGCTCGAAGAACAGCATCGAGCAGTCGTAGGTCTTTTGTGCGATAGGACTGCCGTAGGCGGGCTTAATCATCTCCAAGTACCAGCCCGAGAACTCGTCCGTAAACAGCTTGTAAACAGCCATCAACGCTTCGCTCAAACGGTATTTCTTCATCAGGTCGTCCACCTCTTTTTCCGCTTTGCACAGGCACAGCGTGAACCATGTAACGGCCTCTCTGTCAGTCATCGGAGCATCCACATCGGCGCGTTGCAACCCTTTGAGCATGCGGAAGCAGTTCCATATCTTGTTGCAGAAGTTCCTGCCCTGCTCGCACAGCGAGTCGTCGTAGAGAATGTCGTTACCGGCGGGAGCGGACAGCAGTATGCCCATGCGCACGCCGTCTGCACCGTAACGCTCGATGAGGTCCAGCGGGTCGGGGCTGTTGCCTAACGATTTCGACATCTTCCTGCCCAATTTGTCGCGCACTATACCCGTGAAATAGACATGCTTGAACGGCATCTTGCCCGTATATTCGTAGCCGGCCATTATCATGCGTGCCACCCAGAAGAAGATGATATCCGGACCGGTCACAAGGTCGGAGGTCGGGTAGTAGTAGCTTATCTCTTTGTTGCCCGGCTTGTCTATGCCGTCGAACAGGCTGATAGGCCACAGCCACGAACTGAACCAGGTATCCAACGCCCCTTCGTCCTGCACATAATCGCCTTCGGGAGCCGTCTCGCTCACTATTATCTTGTCGGTGGGATAGTCTTCCAGACCTGTCTGTTCGAGCAATGCACGGTCGTAGTAGGCGGGTATGCGGTGTCCCCACCATAGTTGGCGGCTGATGCACCAGTCCTTGATGTTTTCTAACCAGTTCTTGTAGGTGTTCTTGTATTTGGCGGGGTAGAACACTATCTCGTCGTTCATCACGGGCGGAAGGGCTATGTCGGCGAAGTGCTGCATCTTTAAGAACCACTGCAGGCTCAGGCGCGGCTCGATGGGCACGTTCGTGCGCTCCGAGTATCCCACTTTGTTGTCGTAGTCTTCTACCTTCTCTACCAACCCCATGGCCTGCAGGTCTTCCACTATCTGTTTGCGGCACTCGAAACGCTCCATGCCGTGGTACTTGCGCACATTCGCCTGCAGCTCTTCCTCCACCGTGTCCATGTTCAGGTGCGCGTCGGCGGTGAAGATGTCGATGGTCTTGAGGTCATATTTCTGCCCCAACGCATAGTCGTTCACGTCGTGTGCGGGGGTCACTTTCAGGCAGCCCGTACCGAATCCTATCTCCACGTAGCGGTCTTCTATGATGGGTATCTCTCTGCCAACGCCCGGCACTATCACGTGTTTGCCGCGCAGCCATTGGTTCTTCTCTTCTTTGGGGTTGATGCACACCGCTATATCGCCGAAGATTGTCTCCGGTCGTGTAGTGGCAACCACGGCGTAGTCTGCACCCGTCGCAGGATTCGTCACACCCGCTTCGGCTACCTTGTAGCGCAGGTAGTAGAACTTGCTGTGTTCCTCGTGATAAATCACCTCCTCGTCGCTCAGTGCCGTCTGACGCTCGGGGTCCCAGTTAACCATACGCAGACCTTTGTATATCAGCCCTTTCTTGTATAGGTCGCAGAACACTTTGATGACTGCCTTGCTCCTTGTCTCGTCCATGGTGAAGGCGGTACGTTCCCAGTCGCATGAGCAGCCTAACTTGCGCAGTTGCTTCAGTATGATGCCGCCGTGTTCGTCTGTCCAGTCCCACGCATGTTTGAGGAACTGTTCGCGGGTCAGGTCGCTCTTGTTGATGCCCTGTTCCTTGAGCCGCTTGATAACTTTGGCTTCGGTTGCAATGGACGCGTGGTCGGTCCCGGGCACCCAGCAGGCGTTCTTGCCCTCCAAGCGGGCGCGGCGCACAAGTATATCCTGTATTGTCTCGTTCAGCACGTGACCCATGTGCAGCACGCCTGTCACATTGGGCGGCGGAATAACAACGGTGAAGGGTTCTTTTAGCTCACCTCGGTCGTTGACATCGTCCGGCTCGCTGTGGAACAGATTATGCTCTATCCAGTACTGATACCAGCGGCTTTCCACCTCTTGCGGATTGTAGTTCGTACTCTCTTTCTTCTCTTCTAAAGGTTTGTTCTTTGCATTATCTTCCATTATATCTTGTATTTATATGTTTCTTATGTTTATATCCCGCCTTACTCTCTTCCCCGTCCTTATGCTTACCTCATCCCTGCTCCTCCCCGTCCTATTCTTTACCTCCTCTCTGCTCCTCCCCGTCCTATTCTTCACATCTTCTCTGTTCCTCTCTGTCCTATTCTTTATCTCCTCTCTGTTCTTCCCCGTCTTATTCTTTACATCTTCTCTTCCCATCCCTTCACTCGGACTGTCACAAAGTAGCCCGCAAAGATACACCCATTTGCCTATCCGTGCAACTATTTATTGATTTTTCCTCATTTGACCCCGACACCCCGCATTTTTCGCCCCGTCATCTCCCCGTCTATCCCATAGGTCGCCCAAAGGTCACCCATAGGTCGCCCATAAGTCACCCATAGGTCACGCATAAGTCACCCATAGGTCACCCAAAGGTCAAAGCAACTCTCACCGTCCCCTCACAATCCTCTCTCCGTCCTCTCGCAATCCTCTCGCAATCCTCTCGCCACCTTCTCACAATCCTCTCCCCGCCATCTCGCAATCCCCTCTCCTTTCTGCCGCCCTCCCTCTCTTTGTTGGCTGCGCCGTGCGTCAGCGCGGCGTTCCTTCTTCTTTTTCTGCCGATTGCCAATCGGCAAAAAATCCCCCTTCTCTCTTGCATATCTCCTTTTAGTGCCGTACTTTTGCCGCCGTGCGTGTTTCACGCTGAGAATAAGCGTGGATAACATTCACGCTTTGCTTTATATATGCTTTGACTAAACCAAAATAACCAAATGACTAACCAAACACCAAAACATTTATGAAACAAAAACTTCTGATTCTCTTGTTTGCCACGCTTGTCGGCACAGGTCTCACACAGGCTTCCGTTGTGATTGACGGCATTGCCTACGTTATTAACGAAACCAAAAATGTGGCAGCTGTCACATCCGGCGAAACCTACACCGGCAAAGTGGTCATCCCTGCTACAATCACTTACAATGCCAAACCATATTCCGTTATAAGTATCGGCGTTGATGCTTTCAAAAATTGCAGCACTCTGACCTCCGTAACCATTCCCAACAGCGTCACAACCATTGGAAACTCTGCTTTCTATTATTGCAGCAAATTGACCTCCATAACCATACCTAATAGCGTCACAACAATTGGAAGTTCTGCTTTTAGTAGTTGCAGCAGTTTGACCTCCATAACCATTCCCAACAGCGTCACAAGCATTGGATATGCTGCTTTCTCTGGTTGCAGCAAATTGACCTCCGTAACCATTCCCAACAGCGTCACAAGAATTGGTGCGCTTGCTTTCTATAATTGCAGCAGTTTGACCTCCGTAACCATTCCCAACAGCGTCACAAGCATTGGAGCACGTACTTTCGATGAATGCAGCAGTCTGACCTCCGTTACGATTCCCAACAGCGTCACAAGCATAGAAAACTCTGCTTTTGAAGATTGCAGCAGTTTGACCTCCATAACCATTGGCAGCAGCGTCACAAGCATTGAAAACCATGCTTTCTATGGTTGCAGCAAATTGACCTCCGTTCACATATCCGATTTAGCCGCATGGTGCAAAATAGCATTTGATAGTGACGCAGCTAATCCTTTATCTTATGCTCATAACCTATATCTGAATGGCACATTAATTACTGACTTGGTTATTCCCGATGGTGTCACAAGCATTAAAAACTATGCTTTCTATAGTTGCAGCAGTTTGACCTCCATAACCATTCCCAACAGCGTCACAACCATTGGAGGCAGTGCTTTCGCTTGGTGCGAGAGTTTGACCTCCGTAACCATTCCCAACAGCGTCACAAGCATTGGAAATAGTGCTTTCGCTTATTGCAGCAGCCTAACCTCCATAACCATTCCCAACAGCATCACAACCATTGGAAATAGTGCTTTCTCTAATTGCAGCAGTTTGACCTCCGTTACCATTCCAAACAGCGTCACAAGCATTGGATGGTATGCTTTCCAAGATTGCACCGGTCTAACTTCCATTACCATTCCCAACAGCGTCACAAGGATTGAAGGATGTGCTTTCGAGGATTGCAGCAGTTTGACTTCTGTCACCATTCCCAACAGCGTCACAAACATTGGAAACTCTGCTTTCTCTGGTTGCGGCAGCCTGAGTGAAATATACGATTATAGAGAGACTCCGCAGTCTATTAATTCAAATGTCTTTAGCGGCGTAGAAAAAACAATTTGCACCCTCTATGTTCCCTACAAAGCCGTCTCTGCTTACCAGAATGCTACGGGATGGAAAGAGTTCAAAGATATCGTACCCTTCGGATTCAATACGTTTACCATCACCACCGCTGCTACCAACGGAACAGTTACAGGCGGAGGTCTCTATGCCGAAGGAAGCACTGCTACACTCAACGCTACTCCCAACACAGGCTATCGGTTCACACAATGGAGCGACGGCAACACCGACAATCCCCGTACCGTCACCGTTACAGGAGACCAAAAATATACCGTTATGTTCGTGAAGGTGGCGTTCACCGTTACCGTCAACTAGAACTGCAGCATCACCGTCCAATAAATCCGCCCGGCACAGTTATGAAAAACAAATCTATTTTACGCCTGTGCGTGCTGGCTGCGTCAGTGCTGTGTGCTGGAGGACTGTCGGCTGACGACACCTACAAGGTGACCGTCAATACGACAGGATGTTCGCAGTCACGGACGGATGACTATCCCGCAGGAACGGAAATCACATTCAAGGCGCAGCCGTCAAGCGGCTTCCGCTTTGACCATTGGAGCAACGGCTCTACCGAAAACCCATACACCGTCCGCATAACGCAAGACACAGCCCTATCAGCAGTCTTCGCCGAACTGCCACCGACACCACCGACACCGCAAGAACCCGACCCCGTGATTCTGCCGGTTCCTACGTATCACCTCGTTATCGGTTCCAACAACTGCAACCAAGTGTCCGAAAACGACTACCCGCAAGGTTCCACTTTCACCTTCACTGCCAACCCCCAAACAGGCAGGATCTTCCGCCAATGGTCGGACGGTAATACCGATAACCCGCGAACCTTGACACTCACCCAAGACTCCGTACTGACTGCTGTATTCGACCTGCTTCCGACTACGGAGCATCATGTAATCATCCGGGCAAACGATTGCGGCGAACAATGGGAAGGAGACTGTCTCCACAGGACAGAGATAACACTTAACGCCGAATCCGAAAACGGCTACAAGTTCGTCCATTGGTCAGACGGCAACACCGACAACCCGCGTCAGGTAATAGTGACCGAGAACGCCACCTTCACCGCTGTCTTTGAGAAAAATGAACTGCCTTCCGACATTACCCTCCAAGAGAACGAAGATGCCGACTACTACACGCAGTTCGCACAAGACTACAACGGACAAAGAGTCAATACCGCCACCCTCAACCGTCAGTTCACACAAGGCAGATGGGCGACCCTCTGCCTGCCCTTCAATGTGAACAAAGCGATGATGATGTCCCTCGGCTTGTATAACCGCGTCTTCGCTTTCCGTTATGCACAGCAGTTGGATGACGAGACCATACAGGTGTTCTTCGTTCCCGCCCAGTCCATCGAAGCGGGCAAAGGCTACATAGTCAACCCCAACGCCAAACTGGCTGCCAAGACCTCTTTCGTCTTCCCGAACGTGACCATCAACACC
>CADAAF010000009.1 GCA_902785805.1 uncultured Bacteroidales bacterium
AATTATCGCAACAACGAAAATAAATCAATAACAAATAAACAAAACACACTATGGAATTTTTAGGTTTTCTCGGTTGGGGCTTGATGTTGGGTCTCGCCGGTGTAGGCTCCGCCTACGGAACGACAATCGCGGGTAATGCAGCAGAGGGTGCTCTCAAGAAGAACCCCGCCAAATCAAGTTCGTATATGATTCTGTCGGCTCTTCCTGCCACCCAGGGTCTTTACGGCTTTGTAGCCTTCTTGATGTGGGACAAGGCTGCCATTGCTGCCAATCCTGCATTGTACTTCGGTATCGGTTTGGCAGTGGGCTTGGTATGCTTGCTCTCCGCTATCCGTCAAGGTATGGTTTGCGCCAACGGTATTGCCGGTATTGCTGCCGGTCACGATGTACAAACCAACACGATGATTTACGCCGCTCTTCCTGAGTTCTACGCCATCTTGGCATTAGTAGCAGCTCTGATGATTTAAGCCAAGCAACAAGAATATATCGTCTTACAGAGTTTTGACAACCTGAGACGATATATTCCTACGGTCTCATAGTTCAATGGATAGAATACGGGTTTCCTAAACCTTAGATCCGGGTTCGATTCCCGGTGAGACTACTAAAAAGCCTACTGACATCCAGTAGGCTTTTTTAGTAAGCTGTAATGTCGTATGTTATTCAAGGCGTTTGCCTTGTGCATCGAACAATTCGCCGTTGCGTTCAATATAGAGAATGCCGTTGAGAATAACTTTCTTAGGTGTAGCGGTATCTTCAATTTCTCCGTTCACTACTTCCAGTTCGTCCACCATCTCGCCATCTTCGCCTTCAACCACAATGCGTACACGCGAGACGGGCGTATCTTCGGTATTGCGGAATATGCCTCGATAGGCGCGAACTGACGTACCTTGTGCAGTATTCGGATAATAAATCTTGTTGTCTTTCAGACCCATATAACGGCTACCTGTCTGCGAACCTAACAAGAGACCGGTACGCAGCGTTCCTACCAAATAGACTGTTCCCTGCGAGTTATAGCCTTCCATGTTAGCTATGTCGAAGCCGGAATTGATGTCCGCCTCCGTGTTTATCACCACAGCCGGGAAAACAAACGAAGTTTTCTTTGCCATAGTTGCATTGGCATTGACTATATAGCCTTTACCTGCTTCTATTTTCTTGGCTTGTGAGAAATAAAGCGTCAGTCCTTCTGTCTCGCTACCTTTCGTATATTTGAACTCATATACGCGGTTCGACATGCCAAGAGCAGAGATTAACGCAGTATTGACATTGAAAGGCAGACAGAGCGTAGCCCATTTTCCTTGACTGAACTGACGATTTAGCGTAACAGTAGTGGCACGTTCGCCGTTGTACTTGTCTGAGAAAGCGGTGTAGTAGTCAGCATCCTTGTCCTCCTGCAGAACGATGAACAGATTCTTGTTATACTGCGCTGTATAGGTAATATTCCCTGTTACGGCAGGCAGAGCATCACTCGCTCCGTAGGAGTTATTATCTCCGTCTATCCAGCCGGCGAAAGTGTACATAAAGTAGTTATACTCATCACCTTCATTTTCCTGAACAGGTGTACCTTCGTATGCAGGCACATCCCCTATATTCAGTTGGTAACTCTGCAACTCACTGCCATCGGGATTCGCAAATGTGACAGTAACGTAGTCCAATGACCATACTGCATAGAGGTTTACTGTCGCGTTGTTCTCTGTGGTGAGGTTACTTACTGTCTGTTGGTCTGCATATACCACATTGCCATTCTCTTCGGTAGCCCAACCTTGGAACGTATGACCCGCCCATTCAAAGCCATTGGCAGTAAGGGCTTGTTCTACATCATACGTGAAGGTCTGGTCACCCATCTCGTCCGCCGCTTCACCGTGGTTCGAATCAAAATGCACCGTATAGGTATTTGCCGCCCATTGCGCCGTGTAGGTCAAATCGGCAGAAGGCATCTCAAGAGGCGTCTCCACTTCATTGGTGATACTGCTAACCCAGCCAACAAACTGATACCCTTCTTTAGTCGGATCATCGGGAGCAATGATTGCCGTTCCCCACTCTACCTCACCTTGGGTGTAGTCACCCGTCAGCGCATCGCCGCCATTAACATCCCACGCCAACACATATTGCATCTTTGACCACTGCGCTGTATAAGTCAAATCATTGTTGGGCATCTGCGTAGGCATCATACCTCCTTCCGCCATCTCTACGTTGTTGGTCACACTATTGAACCAACCGTCAAATTGATACCCTTCAAGGGTCGGATCTGCCGGCGCAACGATAAACTCACCTTCAGGAACATTGCCACTTGTATATTCATTGTCCTGCGAGGTGGTAATGCCGCCGTTGAAGTCCCAAGTCAAAGTATAACCTGCATTTTCCTCAAAGTTTGCTATTACGGAGCAATCTTTTGCCGGAACGGTGTAAGTATATGTACCGTCTCCGTTGTCGGTTATTTGGTCAGAGCATTCCCCAGTCCAGCCGGTAAACTTCCATTCACTGTTTTCAGGCATAGGGGTAAGAGTTATCTTGTCGCCTGCTGCATAGAGACACTCATCGGGCGATTTAGTAACCGCTCCGCGACCATTGACGTAGGTGTCAAGTTTATGGTCTGATGTTGAACCAGAAAATTTCGGGACTATCGTTATATTGAAAGACCTATTAGTAGAAGTTGTACTCGTACCACCACGTGCATTGATAGTAACATACACCCCATCTGATTTGGTTTCGACCGTAACAGACCCTGAATTAAGATAGTATTTCGTACTATTCTCATCATAATACATAGAATAGTATCCTGTGTTACTGAATACCCACCGATAAGCAGCGACGCTCCATACCGGTACATTTGTAGCACTGCTGAAAGTATATGTTCCATCCGGCGGATACACCCTGTTGTTGACGTAGCGCATATCTGACTTATAGAAACAGAAGACAAGACGTGTACACGGTCTTTTTCCAGAAATGCCATCCCTATGCCAATCCAAATAATAAATGGTTGATTTGGAACCCGATGCCACATTGACGCTGTTTACCAATTCCGTATTGGCAAAAGCGAACGGATCAGTGGTAGTTTCGACAGGCGGACAGTTCTCATACGTAGCGGTTACGTTATAGGTCTTGCCGTCAGTGCCGATAAAAGCAGCTATCAATGAATATACTCTGGTTGAATTTTGGGTAATCGTTACCGTAACGTCAGTCCATTCGACGGATGTACCGTTCTGTTTGAGGAATGTTTGTGTCAAATCCAAGTCCGTAGAACCGAACGTGCCAGTCTTGGAACCCGTCTTGATATAGAAAGCGGCATTGTAAGTATTATTATCGCTACCCTTACCGGTTCCTTTAAGTTGCAGATAACGCCATTCGGCATCAGCACCCGTATTGTCGTCATAAACGAGGTTAGAAGTCAGCGGGATATCCACTTTTGACGAAACGCCACCTTCGCCGATTATCGTTCCTACTTTTCCTGACTCCATAATCCATTGGGCAGCCATCGTTCCATTTTCGGCTTGCAAAACCACCAATCTACCTGTCGTGATCGACCCCATGCTGATTCCGTCCGTCTGATTGAAATAAGAAGATAGATTGCAACGGGTAAAACCATAATATCCATTCACATAGGTGTAACCCACCATAAACTCATCATAGTTGTAATAATAGAACACACCCTGATAGCCCAATTCGGAAACGGAGTAGCTTCCATCAAATCCTGGGATCCCAACGGGATAGCCATCCTCGTTCACGCGGGGACCGATTACCGTGCCACCCTGACCATCGCTGTATGTCTGAGTGTCTGTCACCCTGACATAGAAGTAGAACTGATTGTAATCCTGACCCGAAAGATAATTCTTGTCTATACCGTGAATCTTAATGAACTTGTGCTGACTGCCATTCTCCCAAAGATACACACCATTATTTTCACCGAAATAGTTGCCGTCCACCAGCTCGGTCTCTATGGTGTAATTGTCCGGATCACCCCATTTAACAACAAGTTGCGCATTCAAGGAAACGAGCGCAAACATAAAGGCTGTGAGTAAGAAATAGAGTTTCTTCATAATTTTAGATTTATTGATTTCCACATAGAATTTTTCAACACATTGCTGCATAACATACATTTCTGCTGAACAAGAGCATATACTGCAATACAACAGCACACCACATTATGCGTCGCAAATGTACGGATATAAAAGGAATTATGGAAAAATAATCGGTGATTTTTTTCATTTTTTGTCTGGAACGGGCTATTTTCTTGTTTTATATGCGTCATTTTGCTCCATTATTACGGCCTACAACATCGGTCGAAACAACAAGGCGATGTACCGAAAGTTACGATACACCGTCTTGTTTTGTTTATACGGATTGTCTAATCAGCGGCGGCGGTCAAGGCGTGCGCCGTCACCTTCGAAATCGTGGTTGCGGAATTCGCGCTGTCCGTGACGCTCGGAGCGTGGGCGGTCACCATAATTATGCTCACCACGCGCACCTGATGTACGGTCAGGGTATGTACGCTCTCCACGGGGAGGACGCTGGGGACGTTCGGGCTCTACATAGTCGGCAGGTTTGTCCTTGAGCGCTTTGGCAGAGAGACGGAACTTGCCCGTTTTCTCGTCAATCTCAAGCAGGCGAATCATAATCTTGTCGCCCTCGTGAATACCCGTTTCCTCCATTGTCTCGTAGCGTTTCCAGTCAATCTCGGAGATATGCAGCAGTCCTTCCTTGCCGGGCATGAACTCTACGAAGCAGCCATAAGGCATGATGGATTTGACTGTTGCCTCGTAAGTCTCACCCACTTCGGGCAGTGCAACAATAGCTTTAATCTTCGCCATCGCGGCTTTCATTGCGTCACCGTTGCTGCTGGCTATCTCAACTTTACCGCCACGCTCATCCTCATCTATAGAAACAACCGTACCCGTTTCAGCCTGAATACCTTGTATAATCTTCCCGCCCGGGCCAATAACGGCACCAATCATATCTTTGGGGATATAGAAAGTAACGATACGCGGAGCGTGGGGTTTGAGGTCTGCACGCGGTTCGGGCATTGTCTCGAGCATACGGTCAAGGATGTACATACGTGCCTGATGAGCCTGTGCAAGGGCGTTTTCCAGAATCTCATAACTGAGTCCGTCCACCTTGATATCCATCTGGCAGGCAGTCAGACCGTCACGTGTACCGGTGGTCTTAAAGTCCATATCTCCGAGGTGGTCTTCGTCACCGAGAATATCGCTCAAGATGGCATAGTTAGTACCTTTGTTCTCGGAGATAAGTCCCATTGCGATACCGCTGACGGGTTTCTTAATCTTGACACCGGCATCCATCAGTGCCAGACAGCCGGCACAAACAGTAGCCATAGAACTGGAGCCGTTGGACTCAAGGATGTCAGATACGACGCGGATAGCATACGGATAGTCCTCCGGAATCATATTCTTGAGTGCTCTGCAAGCGAGGTTGCCGTGTCCAATCTCACGGCGTCCTACGCCACGCTGTGCTTTGGCTTCTCCGGTAGCGAACGGCGGGAAGTTATAGTGGAGCAGGAATCGGTCGGTGTCCTGTATGAGAGCCTCGTCAATAATTTTCTCGTCGCGTGATGTACCGAGCGTGACAGTAGCGAGTGACTGTGTCTCACCGCGCGTGAAGATAGCAGAGCCGTGAGGTCCGGGCAGCGGGCTTACTTCACACCAGATGGGGCGAATGTCGGTTGTTTTGCGTCCGTCGAGACGTTTGCCTTCGTCCAATACGGCACGGCGCATAGCCTCTTTCTCTACATCGTGGTAGTAGCGGTCAACCAATGCGGCGACTTCGTCCACGTCCACACCGAGAGCTTCGGCGCGAGCCTGCATATAATCCGCTTTTTCGGTCTTGAAGTCTTCACGAATCTGCGAGAACATCGCTTCGCGGTGGTGCTTGTCGGTATCGGCGCTGGTGGCTTGTGCGTAAGCACGGTCGTAGGAATAGTCGTGTACCGCCTGACGCAGTTCGTCGTCGTTCACCTCGTGGCAGTATTCGCGTTTCACTTCCTTACCGTATTCGCGCATCATCTCTATTTGTGCACGGCACTGAGGTTTGATGGCTTCGTGAGCCGCCTTGATAGCCTCGAGCATTACGCTCTCGGGCACTTCTTTCATTTCGCCCTCCACCATCATTATGTTGTCTTCGGTGGCAGCCACCACGAGTTCGAGGTCAGCGTGTTCGCACTGCTCGAAGGTGGGGTTGATAACCATCTCTCCATTGACACGTGCCACGCGCACTTCGCTGATAGGACCCTCAAAAGGTATGTCGGAGCAAGCCAGAGCCGCCGAAGCCGCAAGACCAGCAATGCTTTCGGGCATATCAATGCCGTCGGCACTGTACATAGTCACGTTAACAAATGTTTCTGCGTGGTAATTAGCGGGGAAGAGGGGACGAAGGGCACGGTCAATGAGACGTGCGATCAGTATTTCGTAGTCGCTTGCCTTTCCTTCGCGGCGCGTAAAGCCTCCCGGGAAGCGGCCTGCGGAAGCGAATTTCTCCTTGTACTCAACGGTCAACGGCATAAAGTCGGTACCCGGAACAGCGTCCTTAGCACTACAAACCGTTGCCAAAATCATCGTGTTACCCAATGTTGCCATAACAGCGCCATCGGCTTGTTTTGCCAATTTGCCTGTTTCCAGCGTAATGCCGCGTCCGTCGGGCAACTGAATCTCTTTTCTAACAATGTTCATTGTCTTTGTTTTGTTTTTTTTGTTCATACTGTGGGTCGCCGTTTGCGGCCCTGAAATCTTTTGACCCATATAAAGCCGCCGCAAAGATACGGTGTTTTCGGCACTTGCACAAATTTATTTCACTTTCCGAATGTTTTTGGATTTTTGGGCATAAACATCCAGATTGGCAGTTGCCAAGAGGGGTTATATTCAATACGTCAAAGAACACTTTCGCTTTGCAGAGAGGAGACGGACTCTGACTGCTTAGCGGCTGCAAAGATACGATAGCGGGGAAATGCGCTTTCAGTTTATTTCAGTTTACTCAAGCAATTTCAGTTTATTTCAGTTTACTGCCTGTTTTTTTTTGCATGCAAAGATACGATGCGTAGGGAAGGCGGGTTGGGGAATCGCGGGACTTCGTTGGGAATAAAGACAATTACAGGCAAATATTGGGCAAAGAGAAAGGAGAAGATGCCGAATAGTATTCGGCAAAACGGACGAAGCAAGCGCGCAGGTGACAAAAAAAATATAACAAAAACATACCGACAAAGACTGCCGGTATGTGATAGGGGGTAATTGGACAACAATTATCGACAATTAGCCAACAATGGAATTTGTTTGATTCAGTTTGGTTCAGATTTGTTTTGTTCTATTTTGTTCAATGGTTCAGACACCCATCAATTCTGAAGAACCTGAACGAGGCGCACAGAGAACCCGAAGTCGCGATAGCTGTCGCTCCGCGGGTAGAGGCCTGACGTGTCGAAGTCCAGTAGGTACGCGCTGCCCGAGTCGTCCTGCGTGGAGGACCAGTAGCTGCTGACCGAACCTGTATTGCTGACACTCGTCCCGTAGCGGTAGCCCGCAGCAGGCAGGAACACCGCGCCGGCATCCTCCATATCCTGCCACTGCTTCGCAGTATAGGTATTGTCCGAGAAATGGTCATCATTATTACCTTCTGAATAAGACCAAAAAGACACACCCGAAGGCTTAACATTTTCCCAATTATCCGGCAATAATATCACACCACTAATACCCGCTATCGTACCCATACCATACAGTTTCGTATTGTTCTGACGGCTGTTAAAAAGATACACCCACTCTGCACTTGACAACGTGCGCCACAAACCGGCTTCATTGCCGCCGTTGCTGATAGGATTCGTTCCCCAGTCAATAAAAGAAGAGTAATCGCTAACGCTCGTGCTTGTCTTTGTGGGAGCCTTGCCCGTTCCCCAACCGAACAGGTCTATCCAACCGCTGTAGGTATCGGAGATGTTCTTGTTCGCTTCACCTATATAGTCATACTGAAGTTCCGCAAAACGCCACTTATTCGTGCTCGCCTGATATTGCAGGTTGCCTTTGGAGAATGTAACCTGCTTCGTGGCACTGACGCTGAACACACCGATACCGCTTGTAGCACCGCCGATGTTCTCGGGCATATAGAAACCGATACTGTCCACTTCATTCACAGTAAACGTTACATACGAACCGTCAGTCTTCCATACGTACATATTCTCCTGAGCGCTTGCTACGCCGATTGTCATAATTAAGGCTATGACTGCCAATATAAGTTTTTTCATAGTTGTTGTGTATTATTGTTGTTGTGTATTATTGTTGGTTTGTTTTAGTCTTTTGCCCTGTGCATCGTAGATGATGCCGTTGCGCTCTATATAGAGAACGCCGTTGTGTATGTACTTGCGGGCGGGGGTGTCGGACTTGTCGGACCAGTCGGACGGGGCAGTGCCTACTACCTCTAACTCGGTAACCGGTTCGCCATCGGCGATGATGCGTACGCGGGATGCATTAACGGGTGCTGTGCTGCGGAAGAAACCTCTATAAGCACGGATAAAGGTTCCCGTTGTCAGGTTCGGATAATAGAGTTGGTTGTCTTTTAATCCGAAATAGTTATTTCCTGTAGTTTTACCTTGCAACATGCCAGTACGGAGACTGCCTACCAAATAGATGTTGCCTCGTCCTGAATTGTCGTTATAACCCGTCAAGGTGGTTATGTCGCCTGTGGAGGCATCCGTGTTGATGGTCACGTTCGGGAAGACGAAAGACGTCTTCTCAGCCAACTGCGCATTGGGGTTGACTATATACCCTTTGCCGGCTTCGAGGGATCGGGCGGTAACAAAGTACACCTGTATGGTCCCGTCTTCCGTACTTTCAGCATAACGGAACTCGAAGACGCGGTTGTACAAGCCAAGTGCCGTCAGCATAGCCCTGTTCACATTGAACGGCAGGCACAGCGTCGCCCATTTGCCTTTGGTGAATTGGCGGTTGAGTGTAGCTGTATTGACTTTGAGTCCGTTGTATTCTTCTGCGAAGTGTTCGTAGAACATCGCGCTCTCGTTCTCTTTCAGCACGATGTCAAGCGGCAGGGACTCTGTGACCTCTCCAAAGACGCATGATTTGACTTCAGGCATAGCGTTGTCGCGTATGTCCTGCACATGGAAAGATGTAACGCCGTTAGCTGTTTGGAGCGTGATACGCGGGTAGTTGCCCAGCAGGAAATTCTGCTTCGCGTCACTCCTGTCAATCGCCACAAACCCATTAGTCGTCTGCTGTTCCGTCAGGACGGTAAGGGTGAAGGTAACGATGCTGTCACAGCCGTCTGACGTCTTCAGCGTCTTGGTCTTGCTGCCGGATTGAGTGAAGGTCTCACCCTCCCACACATAGGGCAGTTGGGAAGCATTGACGGTTGCGCCGTCAGTCGTTTCGACAGGAGGACAGGTTTCTTCGGACACGTTACCGAAGATGCAGGTCTTGACACCTGTCCGGGATTTGTCGCGGGTGTCCCTTACCGCTATGGACGTAACGCCGTTAGCGGTTTGGAACGTCAGACGCGGATAATGGTCAAGCAGAAAACTCTGCTTCCCGCCCCCCCTATCAATCGCCACAAACCCATTAGTCGTCTGCTGTGCGGCAAGGGTCAGCGCCAAAGCGGCAAACAGCAGGAACAATAGTACTCTTTGTTTCATGGTTGATTGTGTTTTGGTTGTTATTGTTGATGTTTATTTGTACAGGTTTAACAAGAAAAGCGTGAAGTCCGTCTGTTCTTCACGCTCAATGAGGGCTTCGCAATCCCCTTACACAGTAGAAAAACAACCGAAGTCCACGCCCGATATATATACCCACCACTACCCGCTACGGGCGTGGAGTGGATATTACATATCCACGGGACATTCATTGTTGCTGTTCGGACTGTGTAAGAAATGTTGCGAAGATTCCATTGAGTCGCAAACAACGTCAATAAACGCCTTTTATGTTACCGCTTTTTTACGCTGCCGGTATCAGCGTCAGATGGTTACATACAATAAACAAGGGACAATGCGCATGGCACGCCTATTGTCAATAACATAATGTATACTCCCATATTATCACTCCTCTTGTTATTAATCCTTTTACGGCGGCAAAGATACGGAGCAAAAAGGATTATTGTATTATCCTTTCATAAAATAAAGTGAATAATCTTGTTTTTCGCCGCAAAAATACTGCTAATGGTTTGATTGCACAACTCTTGAAGCGAAAAACCGCCTTAATCACGTCATTTTATGATGCGAATAATGTAATGGACATACGTTTTGAACCCGAATAGAATTCGGGGCTAATTGACGAAGATAAAAACACTCAACAAAAGGATGGCTATTCCTATAGTATCCCTATAGTATCCCTATAGTATCCGAATAGTATGACAAGTGCAGGGGTAGCGCAAGGGTAGTACATAGATAGTACATGGATAGCGCAGGGGTAGCGCAAGGGTAGCGCAAGGGTAGCGGATTTCATATAAAAGCGCACGGAGCTTTGGGTACTCCGTGCGCGAGTGTTTGCGCTATAATATGCGCGGGGAATGGGTTTCCTAAGGATTACCGAAGGAGTTCCAAAAGATTACTGAAGGGTTACTCCACTTCCACACCGGTAGCAGTGTAGGTTTTGCCGTTGCGGATAATGAAGAGCTGGCCGTCAATGAGCACCTTGCCGTTCACACCGTTGTCAGCACCAATGCCGTCCACAGCCGTAGGAGCACCGTTAGGCGTAATCTTGATGGAACGGATAGCGGCACCGATAGCAGGATCTTCCTCTACGACACGTGCTATACGTGCAGGAGCATAATCCGCATCGCTATGCAGGTAGATAACCACGTAGATAGCAGCAGGAGTGTCATACTTAAGGACAGTCTTGCCAGACTCGTCCAAACCGAGAGCAACCACCGGCTGATTGCCCATCTTCAACTTAAGTTCATAGCCGTCAGCCTTCCAGCCCTCTATCTCGATTGTACCTTTTCCGGCAGGGATAATGAAAGCAATAGAACCCGGGAGACTCTCTTTCCATTGGCTTGAGCCAGGAAGGAGCGTTTCCATAGCCGTTGTGACCTGCTCATCGGTCAGCGTGGAAGACAATTCGATTTGTCCCGTCTCCTCGTTGTACTTGTCCTGTGCGGTGGCATTGAAGATGACGGATTCGTTGCCTTCGGGGTCGGTAACAGTGAAGTCAAGCGTAGTCTCTTCGTTCTCTGCCACAGGTACAACCATTTTACCTATCTCCACAAACAAAGCGACAGTGCCCTCAGCCGTGAAGAATCCGCTCTGGGGCACGAAACGCACACCGGCAGTGAGGATACCAATGTTGCTATCAGCAGTCATAAGAAGGGCGTTAGCCTGAATAGCCAGCGAGCGACCTATAGCAGTGAGATGTGCTTCGTTAGCCACGTCTAACTCATCCACAGCGATGCCGACAGAACCGGAAGCCGTGACATCGCACCGGTAGAGTTTCAGAGCCTCCGCCTTGACAGCCACTATGTTGCCGCTGATACGCGCCGTGCCGTATGCACCTATCGAACCCGCAATAATCACCGGAGCCTTCTCGGAATAGATACCTATGTCGGCATTGAGGATAGCATTGGCACCTACGAGGACAATAGTGAGCAGGTCGCTGCCGGTATAACGGATAGCAGCGTTGATGTCTTCTTCTTCGGCAGTTCTGTTACGTCCGGGAACCAAGTCCGTGTTGACTCCATTGACAACCGCCTGAGTGAGCGTAAGGGTATTGCTAACAGGGTCATAAACGACCGAACCATTGTCGTTGAGTACGTCATCCTTGTTGTTATCAGTCACCGGCACACCTCCCACGCACAATTCGGAAGAGGCAGCGGCAGCCGTTACCACAATAGTCAGCGTATAATCGCAGGTCTGCGTGTCCGAAACGGGACAGATGACATGCATAACAGTCTGTCCTGCCGACACACCGAGAATCGAACCGTCAGCCGATACCAAAGCCACATTCTCGTTCTCTATTCTGATACTACCGGTGAGCGGAGCACCCGTAACACCCATCAACATAGGAACAGGCACCTGTTCGCCCTCCTGAATCTCAAGCGAAGTGATTTGCAGGCCGTTGAAATTGAATACGGCTTCCGGGCAATCGGTGATGACAGGCGTTTCTGCCTTCTTGACAATAAGCAGGTAGGTGGCACGTGCCGCATTGTAGTTGTCATTCCCTGCGAACACGGCAATAATACTGGTCGAACCTTCGGCAATGAGCGTAACCTCACCGGTAGCAGGATCGACGGTAGCGACGTTCTCGTTGGAAGACGAATACGTTACAGGCAGAGCAACGGGTGTTTCAAAAGTGAGCAACGGCTCATCAAAGTCCTCACCCAAAGTGGCTTCCATCTGACGAACAGGACCACCCGTTACGTCAATGAATGACAGACGGGTGTCGGTCTTCTCCTGTCTGCAGTCCTGCACCAAACGAACGGCATATCCGGAAGACAGATTGCAGTAGCCGTTGGGGATAATCTCAGACTGGTTGAAAGAGAGATAATAGGCATGGGTGTCGTCCTTCTTGATAGAAGAATGATAACCGCCCATATTGCTAACATAATCCATCACGGTTCCAGTACGCAGACCTGTAACAGGCAGAAAGACAGCACCAGCATCTTCCATACTCTCCCAACCTTTTTCAGAGAAGGTAGTCAACTCGTAATTGTTCTTGTTGGAGTTGTAGTAGTACGACGTGAGCCACGAAACGTTCCTTGCATTGAGGGAATAGAATACAATAGGCATACCCATTTCATTGAGTGGCGTTTCCCATACATCAGGCAGAAGGATGATGCCCTTTACGCCGTTCACCGTGCCAATACCGAGTTTCTGATCGGCATCCTGACGTCCGTGGAGAATATACATCCACTCATCAGCCGTCAGAGTCCTCCACTGGTTAGGCATGTTACCACCGTTAGCAATCGGGTTATCTCCCCATTCGGCGAAATTGGCATAGTCGGCATTGTCCGTGCTTGCATTGGTAGGATTATCTCCCGTTCCCCAGCCGAAGAGGTCAATCCAACCTCTGTTGGTTCCTGAAATAGCGATATTGGGTCCTTTGTCAAGGAACGTGGTCTGCTTGTCGGCAAACTTCCACGTGCCTCCGTCCGTTTCGCTGACCGCCTGATACTGCAAGTTGCCTTGCGAGAAGACCACCTGGTCGCCGTTGGCATTGACGGTGAATTTTCCTTTGAGTGCGCCCTCAGCCGCATTCATGGTTAGTGACGCGAGCATCAACGCCGACAGCGCAATGCTCCGGAATAGGGTAAATCTTTTCATAGTTGTTGGTTTTTATGTTGATATTTTGTGGTTTGTGTCCACTTTGATTCGGCAGTTCCGCCAATCACCTGCTCCCATAACACCCACATCAGGAAGATGACGAAATAGAACAAGTACTTGAATACATAGCCGTGTATAATATGGAAGAGGTCAGGATGATTCTGAGTAATGAGACAAATCCAATAGATACGCAGAATATTGAAGCCATAAATGACCGCCCACCCGAGAGGAATATACCACAGTTTACGCCACCATATACCCGTTGCGGTCAGCATCATACAGAGCCAGATAAACGACTGCTTAACAGGCGTGCAAGGCCAAACGATGAGGTTGCCATGACCTTCCGGGAAACGGATGAATGTGCCCGTCAGCGTTATCCCCTCACGCGTCAGACAGAGCAGGCGATAGACAGCCGCAGCCACATTACGCACAAGTACATCGAAGAAAGGCGTAACCGTCATCCCCCACAGCGTCACGTCACCCACACCTGTCTCGTCACCCCGGACAGACAGTTTCCAAACCGTATTCGCCACCACCAGTGTAACGGCAAACACAATCAGGCTCTTATATGGCGCGAGTTGGCGTAGGGTCATCTTATTCAGCAGGCAGGTGAGGAGCCGTGTAAGCAAGGTCAATCTGCTCCACTCCGCTCTCTGTGACATGCAATAGCAACGACTCATTCGGGCGGAAACGCAGTGTCAGGTCGTCCGTTCTGCCATGGTGGTTGATACGGACAGCACGTTCGCTGCCTTTGTCCGTGAAAGCATACTCATACGCCAACGGATACTCAATGGTCTGCGTCATCGGATTGGCAACAAACACAAAGTATTCCTCTCCGTCCTGACGAATCCAGAAGTCGGGCAGTTGTTCACCTTCGACGAGCGGCTGCAAGGTTTCCAATTGGCCGGCATCACGCGTGACGGAAGGTTGCGAGAGCAGGGCAGCCAAAGCCGCAGCATACGCTTCCGCGTGTTTCACTTTGCCGGGCTCTTTCGGCTCGCGACCTACATAAACAGGCAGTCCTTCGGATGCTAAACGGACAATAGTCTGCAAGGCTTGCAGTTCCATATAATCCACATCCACATAGAGCGCATTGAACGTCGTTTCGCCGCAACGCAGTACGCCGTCCTCGTAGCGGGCACCGTTCAGGAAATACTGGTTGACCCACATCGGCTGACGACCTTTCTCCGATTCGGGTGTCTGGATATAGCGCATCTCGTAGCGTCCCCACAGCCAGTTGAAGAACTTACGCTCCTCGTCCGTGTAGGCACCGCCCATCCATGAGTCTTCCAAAGGCATATACACCGCCAAATCCGTATAGTTAACGCCCCGGCGCATATAGTAAGAAACCTTGCCCATATAGCGGTTGAAGGCTGTCAAAGCATCGCCCGTAAGGTTGTTGTCGGGGTGCATGGACACTTGGCAAGTGGTGTAGAAATAGTTGGACGAGTCGCCCAAATGGTTGAGGGGTGTGCCGTGCCAAATGATTTGGTTCGTGCCGTTGGCAAAGAGGGCATCACATATCAGTCGAAGGTCGGCAATCTGCTCCTTGCCCTGATGGGGCGAATGACCGTGGAAATTATTGTAACGCAGGCTGGTCCAGCCGTAAGCGCAGGTGAACGTCTCCGCCGTGACGGCATCTTTCTTGCCCAATGTGGCAGCCGATGCGGCAATCTTACTGAAGCACGGCTCATAGAGAATCGCCTCTGTCTCAGGTATATCCACCAGCGTGAAAGCGGTCAGCAGGTCGGTAGGCGCACCGCCGCACTGCGCACGCGAGAAACACCCTTCCTTAGTAGCATTCAGAGCAAAAGGCTCGTAGAAATCGTAGAGCACGTACTTGGAGAGCGTGGACATATAGTCGTAGAACACATCGGCATCGTAAATCTCGTGTGTCTTGGGATTGAGCAGCATGGTGTCACGCAGGTAAGGCAGAATATCGTACCCGTGCTCCGACATAAAAGTCTTCTCGAAACCGGGAGTATAGAGGTATTCGGTCTCCACTTCCCATGAATCGACAAACAAGCCGGAACGACTGCCCTTGTAGGCATTGCGCAAGCCTTTGTTCATCTTGTCAGCATAACGGTAGAAGACGTCTTTATTGAGGTGGTTGATGATTCGTGCCTCGCGCGGGTGGTCCCATACCAACGGACGGCGGGCTATCTCTACGCTGTCGAAGAAATTGCGTGTCTGGTCGCCGTCAGGCAGGTCCACATCCGCAAAGGGCCACATCGTGCCGAACGTGAAATCACAACCCATCCCTAACGAGTCTGCCACGTGCTTCGCCACTTCCACGGGATGTGCCCATTCTTCCGAAAGGAATGCCGGATGAGGAGTAGTCGAGTCGCAGAACATCGGATAAATCCATGCTATCTCCACGCCGCCGAACTCATGGTCGTGCAGCCATATCAACTGCTGCCTTACATCGTTCGGGTCAATCTCTGCCGAATGCCACCACCAGCGCGTGTAGGGTTTGCAAGAGGAATAAAGGGCGTCCGTTTCAGGCTGTTCTGCCGTGTGCCGGCATCCCGTCAATACCATTGTCATTGCACTTACGCAAAGACACAAAGTAAGAATCGTTCTGTTCATATCTGCTTTTTGAATCATAATTTGCACCATTCTTGAAATTTGGCAGCAAAAGTACAACGTGTTCATTAAATACACAAAATAAAATACTTTTTTGCATACATCATTTTGTTTCCGTACTTTTGCCGCGTCTAAAACTCTTCTAAACACGCTAACCCTATGGAATGGACGTATATACTGACGGGTGAACTACCCGACCCGATCCGTGATTTCTACAATTTCTGCTTTATGATTGCCTTGGTAGGATTGGTCATCTTCGTCTCTCTCTACCACATCAATGCCGGTTACGGCAAAATGCGCACCGAGAAGTGGGGACCCACTATCAGCAACAAAGTAGGATGGTGCCTGATGGAGGTGCCTGTCTTTCTGATTATGCTCTATTTCTATGCGCTGTCGGAAGTGCGAACGGACATACCCTACTACGTCTTCTTCATCTTCTTTGAAATCCATTACCTCCAACGCTCGTTCATTTTCCCGTTCCTCATCAAAGGGGAGAGCCAGATGCCTATCGTCATTATGGCACTGTCTATGCTATGGAACGTTCTGAACGGCTATATACAAGGTTTCTGGTTCTTTTATTTGGCTCCCAGATACGGCATGTACAGTGCCCACTGGATTCACTCATGGCAGTTTATTCTCGGCGCAACTCTCTTCTTTACGGGTATGCTCATCAATATCCATTCCGACTACGTGATTCGCCATCTGCGCAAGCCCGGCGACACCAAACATTATCTGCCACGGAAAGGAATGTACCGTTTTGTTACCAGTGCCAATTACTTGGGCGAGATTGTTGAATGGGGCGGCTGGGCATTACTCACCTGGTCGTGGGCAGGAGCCGTGTTCTTCTGGTTCACCTGCTGCAACCTCATCCCGCGAGCTAACGCTATCTACCATAAGTACGAGAAAGAGTTCCCCGATGAATTCGACCGCAAAAAACTCAAACGTGTATTCCCGTTTGTCTATTGATTTGGTTTTATGGACACGCTTTTTACTCCCTATCGGTTAGGACCTTTGACATTGCGCAACCGGTTTATCCGCTCGGCTGCGTTCGAGAATATGTGCCGCGACAACCGCCCGACACAAATGCTGCAGGACTACCACGTCAGCGTAGCACGCGGAGGCGTTGGTATGACCACAGTCGCTTATTGTGCTGTGGACCAAAGCGGCGTCAGTTTTGACGGGCAACTCTATGTCCGCGACGAGATTCTGCCCGACCTCAAACGGCTCACTGATGCCGTCCACAAGGAGGGTGCTAAAGTGAGCATCCAGTTAGGACACTGCGGCAATATGACCCACTATGCCACCTGCCATTGTATGCCTTTGAGCGCATCCACGGGCTTCAATCTCTACAGCCCCACCCTACACCGCCGTATGAACGTGGACGAGATTCACGCTATGGCGCGCAAGTTCGGAGAGGCGGTTGATTTCTGCCGCAAAGCGGGCTTCGATTGCGTGGAGATTCATGCCGGACATGCCTACCTCATATCGCAGTTCCTCGCTCCCCGTACCAACCGCAGGCACGATGAATACGGCGGCTCATTGGACAACCGTATGCGTTTCCTCAACGAGGTGTTGGACGAGGTGATGGCGCATGCCAACGACGATATGGCGGTCATTGTCAAGACCAATATGTGGGACGACTGCCGGGGCGGTGTCACCCGCGAAGAAGGCATACGTATTGCCCAAGAGATAGCACGCCACAAGGTGCACGGCATAGTCCTGAGCGGCGGAACGGTAAGCGCATCGCCTATGACTATACTTGGCGGAGCAATGCCTATCCGCACTCTCGCTCACTATATGCCAGGCTCTATGTGGTGGCTCAAAGCGGCTCTGAGAATGGGGGGCGGCAAGATGCTCATACCTACCGTACCTTTCCGCGAACTCTACTTTATGGACGAAGCCAAACGCTTTCAGGATGCCGTTAAGGACGTACCCCTCATCTACGTGGGAGGCATCCAGTCCGGCGACAACTGCCAACGCATAATGGACGAAGGCTTCCCGCTCTTCCAATTGGCACACGTGCTCATCAAAGACCCCGATTTCGTACGGCACGTACAGGAGAACCCGCACTATAACGCAGGCTGCACACGCTCCAACTACTGCGTAGGACGGATGTACTCCCGCGAAATGAAATGCCACGAATGTGTCTTGCGAGACGGAGAAAACATACCCGCTTCGCTGCAAAAAGAAATAGCACAACTGCAACTTCACTAATCACTTACGATTCTATAAAACACTCCTTTGACTGTGAACAATATCCGTAATTTCTGCATCATCGCCCACATTGACCACGGCAAGAGCACGCTTGCCGACCGTATGCTCGAACTCACACACACCATCGACCGCAAACAGATGGACAACCAGGTGTTAGACGATATGGACCTTGAGAAAGAGCGAGGCATCACCATCAAGAGCCATGCCATACAGATGCAATACCGCCCGTCCTCTTCGCTCAACTCTCAACTCTACACTTTAAACTTAATCGACACTCCGGGGCACGTGGACTTCTCTTACGAGGTCAGCCGCTCCATTGCCGCTTGCGAAGGAGCACTCCTCGTAGTGGATGCCACTCAGGGAGTGCAGGCACAAACCATCAGCAACCTCTACCTCGCTCTTGAACACGACCTTGAGATTATCCCTGTCATGAACAAGTGCGATATGGACTCCGCTATGCCCGAACGTGTCGAGGAGGAGATTATTGAACTGCTCGGCTGCAAAAGGGAAGAGATTCTTCGCTGCTCTGCCAAGACAGGAGAAGGTGTTCCTGCTATCTTGGATGCCATCGTGGAACGTATCCCCGCACCCAAAGGAGACAAGGATGCACCGTTGCAGTGCCTCGTCTTCGATTCCGTATTCAACTCCTTCAGAGGTATCATTGCCTACTTCAAGGTGGTCAACGGCACTATCCGAACGAACGACCGCGTACGGTTCGTACAGACAGGCAAGGAGTACGATGCCGACGAGATAGGCGTACTCCTGCCCCGCACAAGCGGCTCCACAGGAGCAATGGCTGCCACGGGTGACGGACTCAGCCCACGGAAAGAACTCACTGCCGGCAATGTCGGATACATCGTCTCAGGTATCAAGACCAGCGTGGAAGTCAAAGTGGGCGACACTATCACCCACGTCAGCCGACCTTGCCAACAAGCCATTGACGGCTTCCAGGAAGCCAAACCGATGGTCTTTGCAGGTGTCTATCCCATCGAGGCGGAGGACTACGAAGACCTGCGCTCGTCTTTGGAGAAACTGCAACTCAACGATGCCGCACTCTCTTTCCAGCCCGAAAGTTCGGTAGCACTCGGCTTCGGCTTCCGGTGCGGATTCCTCGGACTGCTCCACATGGAAATCATACAGGAACGGCTTGACCGCGAGTTCGATATGAACGTCATCACAACCGTCCCCAACGTCAGTTACAACGTCTATCTCAAGGACGGCACAATGAAAGAGGTGCACAACCCCGCAGGGATGCCCGACTTGACAGAAATAGACCGCATAGAAGAGCCGTACATTCGTGCCTCTATCATTACCACGTCCGCCTTTATCGGACCTATCATGACCCTCTGTCTTGGCAAACGGGCGGAACTGGTCAAGCAGGAGTACATCTCCGGCAATCGTATGGAACTGCTCTTCGATATGCCTCTCGGAGAGATTGTGATTGATTTCTACGACAAACTCAAGAGTATATCCAAAGGCTATGCTTCTTTCGACTGGCACATGAACGGCTTCCGCCCGTCCAATCTGGTCAAACTCGACATCCTGCTCAACGGCGAGCAGGTGGATGCACTCTCCACGCTTACTCACCGCGACAATGCACTCGATTTCGGCAGACGTATGTGCGAGAAGCTGAAGGAGTTGTTGCCGCGTCAGCAGTTCGACATAGCCATTCAGGCGGCTATAGGTGCCAAGATTATTGCCCGCGAAACGGTCAAGCAGGTGCGCAAAGACGTGCTTGCCAAGTGTTATGGCGGTGACGTGAGCCGCAAACGCAAACTCCTTGAGAAGCAGAAGAAAGGCAAGAAACGCATGAAGCAGATAGGCAACGTCGAAGTTCCCCAGAAGGCCTTCCTCGCCGTCCTCAAACTCGACTGACGCATCAGGAACACTCTGCCCTTCCGCCCCACCCGACTGACCACTCAACGAACCACTCGGCTGATAGTCGGAGGCGGCTGTTGTCATTCCCGAGCCGTCCCACATCCCCCAATAAGAAACACGCAGTTACCGACATGCAATGACCAACATACAATGACCGACACGTAGTCACCAACACGTAGTCACCAACACGCAGTCACCGACACATAGTCACCAACTGCGAAGCCTCACCAACAGCGAAATCTCACCGACACGACAGTGTGTAAACAGCAAGCAACTCCGTAGGATAACCGAAGGATAGCCGTAGGATAACCGAAGGATAGAGCATACCATACCGAAGGATCACCGTACTCTGACCGAAGAATCACCGTACTCTGACCGAAGGACTAAACCTTGTCCGCGCGTTCCTTACACTCGGAGAGCCTTCCGCACGTGCCATTCACTCGAAGGGATATTATGCAATGATGCTTTTATAGTAAAAATTCATGTTCACATATTTTGTATATAGAAATTTGATTGTACTTTTGTCGGCGGAATGGTTGCATTACACAATGTGTGTAAGAAATGTATCCGTTTCACGGAATCTATCTACGCCGGATAATCTTGCTTCGCAGCAGGTTATGGGTTAGAGGGTTCAAATTGTATTGAAATAGCGTTTATTGACGCTTTGTGTTTGGCTAAACGAAACTTCGCAACTTTCAGATTTAGGGTCAGATCAAAGTAACCAATAGATGCCTATGGGTATGACTGTTATACCCGTTTGTCTTGTAATAAGGCAAGTGGTTTGTCATATCGGCGTAGGTTTCCTGTTGTTTATTGACTCTAAGGGTAATGCGAAGACCTCGTTTAGCAAGTAAGCAACACGAGGTCTGCGCTTTTTATGTATAATTTGATTTATTTGCACTATGAATTTGTTATGTGTGTAAGCAGTCAAAAGGAAGTTATATCAAACAGCAATAGTTAAATAATAAATCTTTATAAAATGAAAACAAAACAAATCTTTGCCATCGGCACATTATTAATTTCCATGCTGTTCTTTATCGCATGTAATCCAAAGGAGCAAACACTGAACAACTTGCAAGAATTTACTCAAAACTTAGAGCAAAACAATCAATCGTTCACAGAAGAGCAGTGGAAAAGCAATCTCACAGAATATGATGAGATAAGCAAGAGGCTTGCTGCTTATGAATCGAAATATACTTTGGAAGAAAAAGAAACCATCGGTCATCTTCAGGGGCGATGTCAGGCAATTTTTCTCAAACATGCATTGGAGGATGGAATTGATGACTTTTATAAAGAACTTTTCCATTATAAGGGTCTTTTTGATGGAATAATGGACGAGTTGCTAAAAAAATGATTGTAATAATTTGCAATAACCTTAATGAATAACAGCACAATTATGAGAAGTTATCACATTTTTTTATTTGTCAGTTTACTTTTTTCTGCATCTGTTTTGTATGGACAAAACACATTGTCATCATCGGCACAAATAGACAGCCTTGTCCTTGAAAGTAATCAAGAATTGACAAAACCGGTCGTGAATTTCTATATTGAGAATTCCGGTAGTATGTTCGGGTATATTCCCAGTCAAACCAAAAGTGATAACGATTTTGTCTGGGCTATAAGTTCGTTGCTTACCAATTTGTCTGTCAGCGGTTTTACAGATATTAACAAGATAAACAAGTATTATCTGAATAGCAAAGCCTTCAAACAAGACGATAATACGGCCTCATTTATAAAAAAGGTGACAACCCACAACGCACAGACATTTCAAGGGGATTTGGGTGCGACGAGTATGAGTCATATCTTTGATTTATTAGTATCTACAACAGGCAGGGATACTATATCTATTGTAGTTTCAGACTTTATAATATCTCCCGGGAAAGGGAAAAATGCGGAAAATGTTCTTGCCTCCGAGGCAAATGCCATAACAACCTGCATAAACGACAAACTCTCACAATCCCCGGATTTTGCCATTTGTGCATATCGGCTGACTTCACGTTTCAAAGGTCGTTTATACGATTGCTTAGATGACAGTGAATATATAGATACGGTGCGTCCTTATTATATATGGATTATGGGAAGCAAGCAGCAAATTAGCAGGTTCAATCAAATAGTAAAAATAACGAAAGCAAATAACACCAATGCTATTATCAATGAACATATTTTTTTTGGCAGCAAAAACATTAAATCCCCCTATTACAGGATTATCCAAAAAACTTCCGGACAGATTCAACCCGTTCAAAAAAAGGGGCAACCTGTCAATACAATAAAGAAAGCGAAATTACAAAACGGGAGATTTATGTTGGCTATTCGAGTAAATCTGAAAGAATATTCCCTTTTAGGCGGGTATCTGGAAAACGTTGAAAATTATGTGATTGATAACGACAATTATAGTATTGTCTCAATAAAAAAAGCATCCGAAGATGGTGAATATGATATGAAAATAGAAACAACGCGCCCTTTGTCGCCTGCAAATATCAACATATCTTTGAAACAGACATTTCCTGAATGGATCAAGGATTTCAGCGTTGAAGAATGTTCGCAAGTTGCAAGAAATCTGGATAAAACGTATGGAGTTCTGACCATTTTCAATGCAGTGAACAAAGCCTATAATTACAATGTGGAAAACATTTTCTCAATCACTTTGTCAATCAATAAATAACAATTAATCAATATAAGTTATGGAAATTTTCAGTAAAATTTACAGCTGGTTTGTCACTTATCCTGAATCCTTGTATCAATTCTTATCAGGTCTGGATTGTGAGATGGTGGAAGAAAGTAACACGAACCAGTTTATCCTTATCGGATTTGTTACCTTGTTCGTTTCTGCTATGTTTTGCTTGTTGTTTTACTTTGTCAGACATAGCAAATATAACGGCTTTTTATCGTGGTTTGTCGTTTTGTTGTTGGATGCAGTCACTTCGTGGTTAGTGGGTTGGGAAATTTGCAAATCGAATGAAGGTAATATACCGGATTGTTTCCTTTACAAACCGGGGACATTAGACCTTCAGATTGATAGTATGGCGTATGTTGCCTTCGGATTTTCCAACACCATTGTGGCAGTAATCTGGTTTTTGCTGTTTTCGGTTATTCTGAAACGGTTTTCGACTGATTGCAGACATACACCATGGAAAAGTATTTGGCCCAGACATTAAAAATTTACAGATATGGCAAAATTATATGTTTTCGGAATCGGAGGGACAGGTGCAAGAGTAATCAGATCCCTCACTATGTTGTTGGCATCAGGCGTAAAAATAGATGCTGACGAAATCATCCCTGTCATAATTGACCCTGATAGGGCAAACGGTGATACAACAAGAACTGTTGAGTTATTAAAATCTTATGTAAAAATCCGAACGGATTTGAAATTTGACGGCGGCAAGGCAAACAGGTTTTTTGAGACCAAAATTAATCTTGATATCAATCCCTCTGTATTTTTGCCGATAGAAGACACACAAGACAAAAGATTTGATGAGTATATCGGCTACAATGGTTTAAGCAAATCAAACAGGGCTCTTGCTTCTATGCTTTTTTCCAAAAAAAATCTCAACGCGGATATGCAGGTGGGATTCAAGGGGAACCCGAATATAGGCAGCGTCGTTTTAAATCAGATTCAATCGTCACAAATATTCAGAAATGTAATCAGTTCCATACAACAAAACGATAGAATCTTTATTATCAGTTCCATTTTCGGAGGTACCGGAGCAAGTGGATTCCCGTTGCTTATCAAAAACATACGCCAGGCAGACCAACATATCAACAATTACGCTATTGCACGGAGTGCTTCTATAGGAGCAATTACTGTTCTCCCATATTTTGGATTGAAAGATGACCCTGATTCTGCAATTGATTCATCATCATTCATTTCCAAGACAAAGGCAGCATTGTCCTATTATGAAAGGAACCTAAACGAAGCCAACGTGCTGTATTATATAGCTGATAAGGTTAAAAAGCAATTTGACAACTATGATGGCGGCGAGAAACAGGAAAACGACGCACATATTGTTGAGGTAATCTCAGCATTGGCAATATTGGATTTTATGAGTATTGACGGACAATATTTGCAAAACGATGCAAATAACAATCCCATCAATCCCGCTTATAAAGAATTCGGTATAAAAGAGGATGCAGATGTTGATTTTTCCAAGTTAGGAGATGTAACAAATGCCATAATTAAAAAACCGCTTACCCAGATGGTTCTGTTCTCGAAATTTCTCAAAGAGAAATTCAGTTCTTCCTACAAAGGACAGCCATGGGCAAAAGATCTTAATTTTGATGATAATTTTTCCCATTCGCCATTTTATAATGAAATAAAAGAATTCGGGAACGGATATTTGATTTGGTTGAAAGAACTTGCTCTCAACGAGAGAAAATTCGAACCTTTTGAGATTACAATTCCTGAAAATGAATTGTTCTCACTTGTACAAAATATCGAACCCGCCTGGGTAGCATGTCTTGACTCTAATTACGATTTGTTCAACAACAGACTTAACAAATGTGCAAAATCTCATATCGCACACAGCGATAGTGATAAAAATAACAATTTTGTCCAACTTTTCTATGAGGCGACAAAAATTCTCGTAGAAGAAAAATTAAGAATGAACTGATTATGGCTTATATATTCAGATTACATGCCGGTGGAAATAATACTCTCCAAGGCTGGGCTAATTCCCAAAAATACGGTAGAAATGAGATTAACCAGATAGTTGATCCCAACGGTTTGACACCTAAAAAACAGATTACATCCATCCCTTCTCCTTTTGCCCAAATTGACCTTGTAAAAAGTGCTTTTGCCTTTGTGAGCGAAAAGGATAACAACGGAAACTACATCAATATACAAGGGAACACTATTTATCACAAGATGGTGTCCAATGCATTGGATGTCGGTCAGATATTGTTTGAATATGACAAATGGAAAAACGATATAGAAATCATCCCTTGGGATAGCGACAATGATTTGCAGGAGTTGTTAGATTCACATCAAATAGGACATCATGCATTGGGAGATACATACCGCTTATATTTAAGACAAGATAGCAGAACATATAATTTCGGACGTATGAGACGTCTCTTTGTCTTGAACTATATGAATGGTCCTGAAGAATTGAATATAATCGGATCCACATCCCCCGCTACTTTGTTTATGTGCAATGCGAATGACCTTTCTTTTGTTGGTAACAAAATTAGATGGGGAGAACACAGACCGTTTGATCCTGATAATTATCAGCCTTTGTATGAACGAGATGCGGAGTATCACAAATATCTTTGGGCTTTGGCAAGAGCGAATGATGAATTTAACAATCTGTTCCCTGAATTCTTCGAATACTTGAATGCATGTTTTGTACAAGCAGATGATAATAGGAAACTACTGCTACGTGAACAATATGATTGGGACAATTGTTCCGACATTGCAATCAATGCCAATCAAGGAAACTCTGTTGAAGTCTTAGGAATAAACTTGAAACAATGCAAACCCAAAACCGCAAACATCGAACAAAACAGTGATTTTGTAATTGCGTCTCAAAGATACACAAATCATCCGCTGCCTCTTGTACTCCCTGAAAAAGATTTTCACAAGGAATACAAATATACCCAAAGTGTGTGGGATAAAGATACTATTGTCGGGCAAAATCCAATGTTATGGAAAAACAGAACATTGCCCGATGATGGAACACAATACCCATATTTGAGTATTGACGATTTCCTTGAAAAGGATATTGTCAGAATACCATACGGTTTTACTTCAACCAATAAAAAAGATTATTTTTACGGAAGTTTGAGTGAAAATGATAATTGTCATTACCTTTTGCCGTTAAAGGATTTGTTTTTTGAATTTTTCACACCGGAAGAATTGAAAAATAATAATCTCATCAAAATATCGGAATTGGCAGGCAACCAGGGAGTGAAAGTGTCTTTGGAAATTCCTATACGTAAAAATAATGACAAGATTGAGTTCACGCGGATTTATTATGCTCATTGTAACGGAGGCGACCAAGAACATTGTATTGTTGAAAAGGAGTTGTCATTTGCCATAACACCTAATATAAAGTTCAATAATGGTGAAAAGGCAATGTATCGTGCCGGTCTGGTCTATAATACAAATAGCAGCAATAGTTATAGCCTTGAATTTAAGGAATATGACAAACAAACGCATACACTAATTAATAGGTGCAACTTGCCTTCGTACACAAGGAACGACAATGATACCAGATACCCCAAAAAATGTGTTGCCTACGCTATAAATGGCGCGAATTTCGACTATATCAGAGTAAAATCCGATTCTTTATCCGGAATTATCGTCCCTATATTCACCCCCCAAGGCAATGGTGGCAATGCCTTTAAGTTTGCTGTTGATTTCGGGACGACAAACACGCATATTGAGTATTCTGTAAATGGAGGAAACGCAAATGCCTTTAACGTGGGAGATAGTGATGTCCAAATTCACCATTTAGGCGATTATGACGCACAAGTGTTGGCGATATATGATTCAGAATTTATGCCGCAACATATCGGAGGTAATAGTAAGTACAAATTCCCGTTACGCACCGCCATCGTTGCTGGTAATCAAGTTAATTGGACTCAACCAGTATACTCCATGCTTCAGTCAGGTATCGCGTTTACGTATGAAAAAATGGAAAAATACAATTATAACCGAATTGAAACAAATTTAAAATGGTCAAACGATACTGACAACCAAAGCAAAATAAGGAACTATATCGAATCATTGATGTTCCTGATACGAAACAAAGTCTTATACAACGGAGGTAATTTGAACGGAACGGAAATAATCTGGTTTTATCCTCTTTCTATGACAAGCCACAGGTTAGGTTCTCTTCAAACCGAATGGAATGATGTCTTTCATGCATATTTTAATACGCAGACAGACACAAAAGTATTAACGGAGTCTGTGGCACCCTATGAATACTATAGGAATTCCAAAGGTGCTGTAAACGACAATGTGGCAACGGTGGATATTGGAGGAGGCACTACGGATGTGGTTATTGTCAGTCGGCAGAGAAAATATATAACATCATTCCGTTTTGCTGCAAACTCCATATTTGGTGATGGGTTTACTACCGCATCGGAAAATCAAAACGGAATAGTGTGTCAGTTCAAGGATCAACTAATATCTATATTGGAGCAGAACAGGGAAACAGATTTACTGAAAGTGTATAATCAACTGAACTCACTTAATGATTCTGCCAATATGGCATCATTCCTTTTTTCCATAAAAGACAATGTAAAGAATGGAAACATATCGCACATGGTTGATTTCAACAAGAAATTACAAGAGGACGGTAAACAGAAATTCTCATTCATTCTCTTTTATGCGGCGATTATATATCATATTGCCAAGATAATGAAATCCAAGAATTTGCCGATGCTACGGCACATAGCATTCAGTGGAAACGGATCGAAAGTGGTTTCTGCTTTGACGGCAAACCAAAATACATTGGAGAGTTTTACAAAACATATTTTCCTTAAAGTATATGGTGAGCAGAACTACCCTGAAGATGGTTTGACTGTGATTTATAAAACTCAAAATCCGAAAGAAGCAACTTGTAAAGGCGGCTTGAAATGTACTGATTTTAACGCATATTCAAACGTTAATGCCGACAAACTTGTTTTTGACACAGCCATGGATAATATCTTGCCTGCCAATCAGTCATACGAGAGTATAATTGGCGAAGACAACCAAATCAACGAAGGTTACATCAATCAAAGTGTCAGCCATTTCAATGATTTCCTTGATTTTATATTCGAACTGAACCGTGATTTCTCATACAAAGACAATTTCGGACTTGAAACGAGTTCTTTCAATATTGCCAAAAAAGAGTGTAGAAGGGATATCGGAACATATACCAAAAAAGGGCTTGGACAGAAAATGGAAGAACCGGATTTTGAAAGAACGGATGGGATAGAGGAAACGATGTTCTTTTATCCGTTAATTGGAATCCTTTCCGCTCTTGCGGAAAAAGTGTATAACAACAATAGTCAAAATCACCAGTAAAATGAAAAAGACAATATTATGTATTATATCAGTTCTGTGCTATACGTTATGTATAGCACAGAACATTGACGATGAGAGACTGCAGCAAGACTGGTATAAGTTGTTGGATTATGTTTGCTGCAAATACACAAACGAGTATATAAATCAATATATTACACACAAAAACATAAAAGCAGGGGACAACCCTCAAAAAAGAATTGGAGTTAATGATAGCACTGGTTATATGGATACAATAAAACCTGAATTAGATAAAGTAACTATCGACAATCCTTTAAAAAAAATAGAATTAAAAGAGCTAATAACAAAAGGACTATGGCCCACTAAAGGTGGTGAGTTTGTAGAAGATTTCTATAACAGCAGAAATAAAAATATAAAAAGCATCGATTCCTTATTATCACTTTCCACTTTCAATCAAGAGGATACCCAACAGTGGTTGAAGAAAACACAAGAAAAATTAAAAAACGAATTAACACTGCATTATAAATTAGAAAAAAATACAGCAACCACTCAAAATACTGTAGCACTACAAAATACAAACAAAAATACTGCAATAGAGACAAAAGGCGGTAGTCAGCCTAAACCGAAAAGTGAAAAAAAGTATATGCCATTGAGATATCATATATTACTAATGGTTATAGTTGTTCTTATTCTATTATGGTATCATTTCCGTCTGAAAAACATAGATAAAAAATGCGATAAGTTGACCCTCTTCAATGAAACGATAGACAAACCAATAAATAAACGAATTAAAGAATACCTGAATCAAGGTGGAACACAGCTATATCAGAAAAAAGAAGCACTTTCAGATAGTGAAATAGAAGCAATAGCGACCCTTGTTTATAATAAAATTAAAAATCAACAAGGCAACGCGTTTGGAAATGCAATAAACAACAAGCCGCAGCAGGAATCTTTCCCTCAACATCAACAAGATATGCGCCATCCGCAGGTGGCGCAATCGCAACCTCCACGGAATGAGGAATATGTGTACTTGAAAAATTTCAAAGAGGGGAAATTGCGAGTCGTAGATAATCAGTCGGATGCCCAATATCGGATTGTTCTTACAAAGAATCAGAATGAGGCAGAGATAGATTTTATCGGAAATATGGAAAGTGCTATTGCTACACCGGATGCCACATTTGGTGATATATGCGATATTATACACCAGTCTGACAGCAATTCTAAACAATGTGTATTATCAAAAAAACCACGAGTTCAAAAACAGGAAGATGGTCGCTGGAAAGTAATTTCAAAAGGGGAAGTTATGTTCTCATAATTTGTAAAAAAGTTTAGCGTATGAATCTACATTGGATAATAATTCTTCTATTTGTAACAATTATTGTTATCATTCAGATTTTTGTATATAGACAAACCAAGAAAAAACTTGATTTGCTTGGCGACATTTTTCCTTCCAATCCTGCAGCCGAGTTCTATGTAATGAGGTCAGGTTCTTTCTTGAATATTGTTTCTAAAGATAATTATGAAGCTCTAAAGCAGAATAAGGAAATAATAAACAACATTCAAGAAGAGATAGGCAAGATAGCAAAGGTTATATCAGAGATTGAAAGAGATGAAACACTTACAGAGGAGAATCGCAGTCAGGCATTAACACAATATAAAACGAAATTGAATGATTTACATAAGCAGTTAAAAAATACCAAGAAAAAGCCTAAACAAAAAAATATATTTTCAAATCCTATTCGAAACAATATCATTAATTCAATAAACATTTATTTGGAAAAAAACAGTGCTTCGACAAGTGATTATCAGTTATTAAAAGATATTATTGACCGAAATGTAGATTCTGAAGAGGAAGAGATACGAACTCAATTGCCGATACCACTTTATTGTGGTTTGATGGGAACAATGTTGGGCATAATCATCGGTATTGGTTGGTTGTGGCTGTCCGGCGGATTGGATTCGCTTCTTTCTGATTCCGGTAGTGTCGAGCAAGGGGCAAACGGCATACAGGCGTTGCTGTCAAGTGTTGCCCTGGCAATGATTGCATCTGTTGTGGGAATAATTCTCACCACTTCCGGCTCTTGGAAGACAAAAGGTGTCAAGGCAGAGGAGGAACTTAAAAAACATTCATTTTTGAGTTGGATTCAGGCAGAGTTGCTGCCAATGATGAATGCGGATTATGCCGACACGATGAGACAGATGGTGCAGAACTTACAACTATTCAATAGTTCTTTTCATGATAATGCTGAACAACTTAATGTGTCACTGCAACAAATCAATAATGCCGCTCAAGGACAAGCACAGATACTGCATGAAATCAATGATTTGAAGATTGACCATCTTGTCGCTGCAAACATTGAGGTATATGACAAATTAAAACATTGTACGGAGGAAATAGGGCAACTCGGCATCTACCTGAATCAAGTGAACGGTTTTCTGGAGCAGGTAAGTCGGTTAAACCAGCAGTTGTCTGATGCAGACAGCAGAGTCAGATGCGTAGAGGAAATGGCTTTGTACTTTAGAGAGGAAAGGGCGGATCTCGGTGTAATCAAAGCAAAAATCAGCAGGGCAATGGTGGATACGGATGAAATATACCAATCGTCCATAACCGCTTTAAGAGAAAACATCGTCAGGCAAAACGACAATATGTCGGTTTTTATGATAGGTCAGCAAGAAAGGCTTAAACAAGTGCTTGATGAACAACAAAACGCCTTACTTGCAAAATCGCAGGAAGTAAGTAACTTGGTGGAGGAACTTAAACAACTGACGGATGTTAAAGCATCTATTCGCGATATGTCTTCCGCGATTTCCCGTCAAAGCCATCGGTTGGAACAGCTGTCCGAATCCATTGATCTTCTTGCGAGAAACAAGGCACAAACCTCTTTGTGGGACACATTTTTACAATTGCCGAAAAGTATCCGGATAACCATAGCATCAGTAACAGGTGTGTTGGTATTGTGGTTTAATGTGTGGATGGTTTTATCTTTGACGTTATAAATGAAAAATAAGGAATCATTTTTCTGGACGGGTTACTCTGATTTGATGACGAGTGTATTCTTTGTAATGTTACTCTTGTTTGTATTGGCACTTGCGATAATAAAAAAGCATAATTCTGATATTATTGTAAAGAACCGCGAATTGGAACAACTCAGGGATTCTTTGTCAAAGGCATTAATTGATGCAAGAACAACGATTGAACAGCAAAACAGAATTCTTAAAATTGATGAACAGTTTCAGCCTTTGTTGGAGTCCAATCTGTTTATTAAATCCACAAATTCGCGAAAGTTTATTGTAAAGGATTTTATCGGTCAGGAAATTTTCAGACCCAATAGTAGTACTATTAAAAATGAGTATGAGGGAAAAACGTTAGACGTGGGGTATGCGTTACAAGCGATTCTTGACTCCATATCCGGAAACAACAGTGATTTCAAGTATCTGGTAATAATTGAAGGTAATGTGGCAAATACCTACGACCATCGATATGGTATAGACTACGATGAAGGTTACATAACAAGTTATAAAAGAGCATTGGCGGTATATCAGTATTGGCGGCGGAATGGAATAAATCTGCGTAAAGACAACACCGAAGTAATGATATGCGGGAGCGGATGGAATGGATTAGACAGAGATCCCATAGAGGATAATAACAAAAGGTTCACGATTCAGATAATACCCAAAGTAATGGGCAGGAAATAGTATAATAAAAAAATAAAAACAATATGGATCAGCGGACGATAGGCATCATAGTGTTGTGTGTGTTAGTGGTTTCGTTAGTGGCATATATCATCGCCTTGGTGAAATCAAAAAGAGGCGAGATGGTTTTTACCGCCAACGGATGGGATATGGCATTGTTACTGATATGCCCTGTTCTTTTGTTAATAGGCGAATGGATGCGTGAAAATCCTGAACTTGACACTGCGCGATATGTGTTATTGGGGCTTTCTGGTGCTTGTTTTTTAGGAACGGTGTTGTTTTCCATCTTTTCCAACAAAGGTTCATTCTGGAAAATCACTTGTTCTATTCTTGCCAAAATCTTTGTTGTATGGCTGACAGTATTGATTATTCTGTTGTTAATAGCCATTCTCTTTATTTATATTATTATGTCCCTAATCAGTAAAAACGAAGAGGACGACGGGGAATATATCCTGCTCAAATACGACAAGTTCCTCAAAGCGTACGTTGGATACAGAATATAATCCATAAAGGCGGGTATATGTGAAAATGATGAACAGGCTGGTTATATTATTCCTTCTTCCGTTTCTTTGCTTTGCTTGCAATAACAAGCAAAAAAACACTATGCAAAAAGAGACACTGGTAAGTCAGGACGATGTCATATACTGTCATTCAGAGGCGCCCATAGCCACAGTAACCCTGACCGAAGAAGGCGGCTCGTATGAAGTAGAAGCGGTCGGCGGGCAGGTTATGCTTTTTTTCAAGGATTATGTTCCGCATAAAGATGCTGTAAGAACAATAGAGAAATATCAAGCGAAAATTATTGCCCAGATTCCTTATCTGAAGTATTACCTTGTTGAGGTTCCAGTCGGGAAAGAAGGGAGATTTGTCTCTCTTGTGCGTAATGTTTCCGATGTTGATTTCGTTTACCCGAATATGGTCGGAGATTTCTGCGCGGCGACTCCTTTCGTAGTGGATAATTTTAACGGGAATCATGGCGAGAAGGTCGCCGCAATGGTAACCGGGTGTGATCCGCTTATGAATATCAAGACTTATAATGTCGGTATTCAGGGTGATAAACGCCACATCGATACCAATAAAGCAATAGAGTCAGTGGAACAAACGCTTAAAAAACTGAATAAAGACAATAGTGCGGTATTCAACATGTCGTTTGGACCGGATTTGGGAAAGAAGTATGCCCTATGGAATGACAGCTCTGTTACGGATGATATTAAAAATTCATATACGAGAAGGTATATTAACGAATTAAAAACTTGGATTACGTATTCTGCGAAATTTGGAAACAAAGATTTTGTTATCGTTAAAAGTGCAGGCAATAGAGGAATGAAAGAACTTGAAACAATTCTGAACGGATTAAGGAATGAATTGTCGCCTCAAGAAAAGGAGATATTTGAAAGGCATTTTATTATCGTTTCCGCAAAAGATGACAACAAAGAACGGAATTATCCCAATGATGTGACTTCATTCCACAAAATGGTTACCAAAGTTGATATCTCTGATATGACGGCGCAGGATTTGCATTGGCAAGGAACGTCTTTTTCTTCGCCGCGAGTGGCAGGCTACATAGCAATCGTTGCAAACATATACAATATGAAAGTCGTTGATATACTAAACTATGTGCGTAAAGCAACTGAGAAAGCAAACGACAATATATTGACATACGAACTGCTTGAAAAACAAATTAATGAATACGATACGTATGATTGTTTATTTTATCGCTTGATAAAAGATAATTCAAGTGAATATGAACTTGAATATGAACTTCTTGAACTATACAATACTTGCGATGATGACATAAAAGTCAAAGGTACACTTCTTAACAGCATAGCACCGCATGGAGGTGCAAATATTCTTGAATTTGAAGAGGTTGTCGGGGCGCATAAATATGTATATGTGGAAGGCTTTATTGAAAACGAATGTACTATCAAGAGTGTTGAAAGGATAAACGAACAATATGATAATCAGACAGATAATGATTGTTCTGATTATGCAAAGGACTTGGTAGGACAAACGATATATGAACCTTCGGAGAATGGCTATTTCTCTAAAAAATGGCGTTGGAAAATTGAAGACGGCGAGGTGTTGGGGGTACAAGAAATCAATAGGGCATATGGAAATGATGAAATCACTGTTCTTGCACATTTACACAGAGGATATACAAAAATTGATGCAGAAATGGTTCTGAAATACTCTGCGGAAGGACTTGACAGAAAAATTGTGTCCTCAAAAGTCAATAAACTAATAATACCACAGCAAACGGATTATTCGCAATACACAGAATTGAAAATGGATTATGATTTATTCCCGTCATTAGTGTTATACAACAAAAGCGGCATGACATTGTTTGTGGGAGGAGATTATTCCTTCAACGGAGGAAAAATGACTAAATTTGCCGGCGTTTTCGAACCTAATTCTTCTAAAACAATAGTAATCGGTGGAATTGATTCATATCATATCCATTTTGCATATAAAAAATAATCAAAGAGAGAAACTCCACGGACATTCTCTCAGAAATGCAAAAGACACAACTATTATTCAAAATTCATACAAAAATGTTCATCATTACGAACGAACTGAAATTTCTACTGAATGCTTTGAAAGATTATCCAATCTTAGAACAATGGGACTAGAAGGAATATTTTACATAAAAAGCCGTAAGAGTAGGAAGTATCATCGGACAAAAGCAATATTAGAACTATGAACAATTGATACACATAAGAATTGAAAAAGGACAAAAAATTTGCTTTTCGGGTGATAGATTGCCCGCTTTTTTGTCTCATATGTAGAGGGTATAATATTCCGTTGCGAATGGTTGTAAGTTTTATCGGACAATAAAAGAAA